>JAJZYC010000002.1 GCA_021806125.1 bacterium | reverse complement strand
TCCGCAACCTCTATTTTTTTTTTGGCTGTCTGCCAATTTCAAAATAGTGTTAACGAAATTTTTACCGTTTTTGCCGTATAGCCATGACGTCCTTAATATTACGTAACTTGCCCCTGAATTTTTTAAAGCATCTTCTCCCATGAGTTTTGACAATCCGTATTCGTTTATAGGGTTAGGCGCATCGTCTTCGGTATAAGGCGTCCTTTTCGATCCATCAAACACATAATCTGTGCTCAGGTGTATTATTCTCGAACCAGCGTTCAAGGCCGCTTCGGCTAAATTTTGCACTCCTATATTATTAACGGCGTCGGCTTTTTCTTTTTCTGCTTCTGCCCCGTCCACATTAGTATATGCGGCACAATTAATGATATAATCCGGCTTAAAACCGTTCATGGCCGAATTGACCGCCTGAGGGTCGGCTATATCTAAATTATTGGAATTATAATTTTTGATAAGAAAATTTACCCCCTTAAGGGCGGAATTTACGTCTATACCAAGCATGCCAGTCGAACCGATAAGAGCAATTTTCAACATCATAAAACCTCATCTGTTTTCATACATTTTTTTATAATATTCTTTATAATCCCCGGATAATATTTCCTGCCACCAGCTTTCATTTTTTATGTACCAGCTTATCGTGGAATCTATGCCTTTTTCTATATTATATTCCGGTAAAAATCCAGTTTCGGCGTTTATTCTAGAAAAGTCCATGGCATATCTTCTGTCATGCCCCTGCCTGTCTTTAACGTACTTAATTAATGAATGGGGCTTATTAAGCTTATTTAAAATATATATAATTATATCTATATTTTCCGCTTCGGAGTTGCCGCCTATATTATAAACTTCTCCCAATTTCCCTTTTTCTAAAACCGAACATATTCCTTTAACGTGGTCGGACACATGTATCCAGTCTCTTACGTTTTTTCCGTCCCCGTATAAAGGTATATATTTATTATTTAATGCATTGATTATAACTAAAGGAATCAATTTTTCCGGAAACTGATAAGGTCCGTAATTATTTGAACATCTAGATATTAAAACAGGCATATTATAAGTATGAAAAAACGCCATGGCAAGCATATCCGCTGAAGCTTTTGAAGCGGAATAAGGACTGCGCGGCGATAACGGGGTATCTTCGCTGAATTTTCCTGAAGCGCCTAACGAACCGTAAACTTCGTCGGTAGAAACCTGAAGAAATTTCCCGACATTATGTTTTAGGGATAATTCCAACAGGTTCAGGGTTCCTTCCACATTTGTTTTAATGAAAATTCCGGGGTCCGCGATAGACCTGTCAACATGAGATTCCGCCGCAAAATTAACCACACAGTCTATCTTATTTTCGATAAAAATTTTCGATAATGCGGTTTTATCGGCGATATCCACTTTATAAAATTTGCAATTTGCGGAATAATCCGCAAGATTTTCGGGGTTTGCGGCATAGGTTACCTTATCTACGTTAATTATATAGACGTCTTTTTTATTATCCAGAACATAACGGATAAAATTGGAACCTATAAAACCGAAGCCGCCCGTTACTAAATATGTTTTCATATAATTAAAAACTCTCATAAACCGCCGTTAAAGCCGGGGCCGCCCATTGGCAGTCCCGATGATTCGGCGCCCGGCGAAATCATATTGCCGAAGCCGTATGTGCCTATGCCTCTAAGTATTAAACCGAATGAAAATGCCCATTGGTGAAAATACGGCAGATTCATATAATTAGCAATAAACCCTATACAGCCCGTCTGATAGGTAACTCCGATAGAATTAGATATATCTTTATGTACCGTTAGGTCTATATTTTCGGTCGTATTAACGCTAAAACCGCCTATAATATTCAAATTAGCGGATAAACTCGTGTAGGAAAGGGTATTAAGTCCTGTAATCGACGACGGCGTCTGAGGAAAAAGTTCAGGATTGGTGGAATTAAACATATCCAGCGCCGTAAGATACCCCTGTACGTCGTTTATTTCAGTATATCCTATGCCGAAAGAATCTTTTCTGAAATCGGTAACCTGCGAGTTGACGTTATAATCGTGGAATATATAGTTATAATCGTCGTAGCTTCCGTTTCCGAAAAAATAAAGATTAGAAATAGGATGGACTTTTATTCTTGCAATTATATCAGAATTTGCGTTGTCGTAATTAAAATAATTCAGCGGATTTATAAAATTGCCTGAAATAGAATGATATTGATAAAGACCTAACCTGAGTAAATTATTTACTCCTTTATTTGTGTAGCCCTCAAGATTAAAATTAAAGCCGTATTTAAATGCGCTTTCCTGCGGAATATAATCCGTCTGGTCTATTAACGGAATACCGGATTGATTAACCGGCCTGACAAGATTATAATTTACGTAGGGCGTTAAAAATGCCAGGTAACCGCTGTGTTCTTTAGAAGAGACGGCATAATCGTTAAAGAGGGTCATATTATCGTTTAAAGAAGCGTAATAGACCTGCCTGTTTTTGTCGTCGGAAGAAATATCCGCATATCCGTCCGTAATATTAAAATAGCTTGTATCCCTTATTCCCACTTTTGGGGTTATATGTATGCCACTTATAACTCTCAGCGGCATATACGCCTGCGGATATATATCCAATCTTTCATCGTTCAGATATGCGGGGCTTCTGAAAACATCGAAAGACGAATGCAAATTGAAATATAAAGGATTGTTTAAAAAATCTCCTAGTTCGGATTGTCCGTCCAGCGAAAAAGCAGGGTATTCGTCAACCGTAGCATAATTGGGAATAAATAAGTTATCCAACCTGAGAAAGTTCATTCTTGCGGAGTAGCCGTCAAAATCATAAGTCGCCGAAAAATTAGACGACAATCTGTTTTTCGTCATCTGATAAACGCTGGTCGAAAAATCGGTATAAAATGAATTATCCGACGGAATATTTAAATTTGTTTTTAACGCAAGATTGCCGAAAAAATCTATATTATGCGAAAATAAAAGATACCGCGTTAAATTAGGCGTCATACTTAGACTTTTCTGGTTATCATCTTCATGCATATAAAAACCGTAAATAGAACCGTGCGAATATGAATTGAGACTGTATCTATATTTCAACGAATTTCCGTAGCCTAAATAACTGTAATAATTTAAATTATAAGTCAAATCCTGAGACCTGCCCAGATCGAAATAATAGCCTTCTCCCGCTTGATAACCGGTAAGAGAACTGTACCCTAAAGTAGGTATTAAAAGACCCGAAGACTTTTTATTTTTAATAGGGGTTATCATAAAAGGGAAATATAGAATAGGCACGTTATGGATATAAAAAATAGAGTTAAAGGAATAGGCATAACTCCCCTCGTATATATCCGAGAAAGACGAATACAGTTTCCAGGAAGGAGGGGTTCTTTTGCAAGAAGTAATATAGCCTTCCTTAACCTGATAAAAGCCTTTGCCTTTATGATAAATTTTATCGCCGTAAACGTAAATATTTTTATTTAAATAATGTATATGGGAATTATAAATAGTTCCTATTCTGTTTTTTAAATATACTTTAAGTTTTTTAGCCCTAGTAACCGTTCCCTTTGAATTTACTATAACGTTTCCTGCGGCAACGGCATAATCCGTTTTGTAAAAATAGACAACTTTATCCGCTTTTAAAATAAATTTTTTACGCGTTATTATTACGTTTCCCGTAAAAATATAGGTATGTTTATCTTTATTATAGACTACTTTGTCGGACAAAATATGGATGGGAATAGTTTCGGGTTCGGTTGCGTAAGAAATTTTAGCGCCCAACGCGTTTATGAAAGATAAAACCGCCAGAATTAAGAAGACAAACGAAATTTTTTTCATAAATTTAACGCTATTAAATTATAACGGTTTTCTTAAATTCTCCTATAAGGTATAGAGAGCCGCAGATAAGTATCACTTCATCTTTTTTTTTGTTCTTAACGGCCGTTTCCAATGCATCTTTTACATTATCCGCCTTAAAAACTTTTTTAAAATAACGATTTTGCAAAGAAAGTTTTTTTAAATCGTCCATGTCAAGCGCTCTTTCGTTATTTAAACCGGAAAAAATAATGTCTCCTCCTAAAGCAGAAAGTCTTCTTAAAATTGTTTTATAATCCTTATCTTTCATAACGGCAAAGATAATTATAAAATTTTTTTCCTTAAAAAAATTTCTTAGGGAAATGACAAGATTTTTAATCCCGTCCGGGTTATGGGCGCCGTCTAAAACTATATCGCTGTTCTTATACTTAATTATTTCAAAGCGTCCTTCATTTTTAAATTTTAATATTCCATTCCTTATCGAATCGTCGTTTAACTTTAATTTCAGGCTCTTTTTGTAATACTTGCAGAGAATTTCTACGGATAAGAGGCCGAGTTTTAGATTATATTCCTGATACGACGCAAAATTCGGCAGTTTTATATTTTTTATTTCTGCATTAAGTCCCCGGTAATTATATAAATTCCCATTTTTCAATAGTTTGACGCAGTTCGAAGCAAAATATCGGGCATTTAAACTTAAGGCATAGTTTTTTATGACACCTTTTATTTTGTTGTTTTTATCTCCGCAAACTGCAATGGAATTTTTTTTAATTATAGCCGCTTTTTCGAGAGCAATTTTTATAAGAGAACCGCCCAATATATCTTTATGGTCCATAGATATATTCGTAATAACGGATAGAAGCGGCTTTTTTATTATGTTTGTGGCATCGAGTCTCCCCCCTAAACCTGTTTCTATAACTGCTACGTCAACTTTTTTTTCGAAAAAATAAAGAAAGCATATTGCCGTAGTCAGTTCAAAAAAAGAAGGAACGCCTATTTTTTTAAAATCATCTTTTTCGGAAATAATTTTATCGAAAAAACTATTAAGCCTTTCCATATCGCTGTCGCTTATTTTCTCTCCGCCTGAGACTATTCTTTCGGAAAAATTTACCAAATGGGGAGAAGTATAAAGTCCGACATTCAGGCCGTGTTCCTCTAGCATGCCGCAAATAAATCTGCTTACCGACCCTTTTCCGTTCGTTCCGGCTATATGCACGGTTTTTAACTTATCCTGCGGATTACCGGCATACCGCATTAAAGCTCTTATCCTTTCAAGTCCGAAATTCATCGAAAAACCGCTTAAGCCGTATATCGCATCTAATACTTTAATCTTCTTACCCATTAATAAAAAGAATCAGCAGGTTTTTTAAAACATCCCTTAAATCTTTCCTCTCGACTATCATATCTACCATTCCATGTTCCAATAGGTATTCAGATCTTTGAAAGCCCTCGGGAAGGCTCTGATGAATAGTTTTTTCTATTACCCTAGGTCCGGCAAACCCGATAAGCGCCTTAGGTTCCGCAATTATAACATCGCCTATAGTAGCAAAACTCGCCGATACCCCTCCGGTAGTAGGATCTGTTAAAACCGATATATAAGGCATACCCGTCCTGTTGAATTCCGAAACCAGCGCTACTGTCTTAGACATCTGCATAAGAGAATAAATTCCTTCCTGCATTCTTGCTCCGCCGGAAGACGAAAAAATTATTACCGGTAGCTTATTTGCAATAGCATATTCAAATGTCTTCGCAATTTTTTCCCCAGCGACTCTTCCCATTGAACCGCCCATAAAATTAAAATCGAAAATCGAGGATGCCGCCCTTATTCCTTGGATATTTCCCTCGCCGGCAACGACCGCGTCGGAAAGTCCGGTTTTCTGACCGTCTTCTTTAAGTCTGTCTTTGTATCTTTTCGTATCTGTAAAATTTAATACGTCTGCCGGTTCTATATCCCGGAAAAGTTCCTTGAAACTGCCTTCATCGAATATTATTTCTATTCTTCTAAACGCCTTAAGCCTGAAATGATAATTGCATTTAGGGCAAACCTCAAGATTTCTTTCCAATTCTTTTTTATAAATAATCTCGCTGCAACTCGGACATTTAACCCATAAACCTTCCGGTATGGCAGGCTTGCCCTGTTCTTTTTTTCCATTTTTTGATTTGAATAAAAGCATGCCGTTATATTTATAAACTTGATTTTATACCGGACGAAAATTCTGCTATCTTTCTGAGCATTGCCGGTTTATCGTTAATATTGTCTTCTATAAATTGAATTATTTTTGAACCTATTATTACGGCATCAGCCGATTTTCCGATATCTTTCGCCTGTTCTTTGGAAGATATGCCGAAGCCGACTCCCACCGGTATAGAGCTTATCTTCTTGATTTCCTTTACCTTTGTTCTAATTGTTTCGGGGAGGTTTTTTCTTGCTCCGGTAACCCCCGTAACGCTGACGTAATACACAAAGCCTTTGGCACATGATAATATGTCCTTCATTCTTTCATTGCCCGTAGTAGGGGCTAAAAGATAAATCTGGTATATATTTTTATCTTGAATATATTTAGTTAATTCCGCGCTCTCTTCCGGAGGCAAATCAACAGCTAAAATACCGTCTATTCCAGCACTTTGAGCGCCTTCGGCAAATTTTTCGCCAAGTATAAAAACGGGATTGTAATAAGTAAAAAGAATAACGGGGATATCCCGATAGGTTTTGAGTTTTTTTATAAAATTAAAAGCGTCTTTCATGGAGATTTTCCTCTTTAACGCCCTTTCGTAAGACTTTTGTATAACTTTTCCGTCCGCCATAGGATCCGAAAAAGGAAAACCTAGTTCTATAATATCCGCGCCGTTTTTGACTAAAGTTTTCGCTATTTCCAAAGAAGTTTCGATATCCGGATCGCCTATAGAGATAAACGGTATAAAAGCCGTCTTATTTTCAGTTCTGAGCCTTTTAAATACGGTATCTATCTTATTCTCTTTTGACATAATTTATTATGAGGACAGAATTCAATTCTGTCCTCATCTCCACATTATTTTTTAAGGGTATTCGACGCAAGATAATCCGAAATCGTATGCATATCTTTATCTCCCCTGCCTGAAAGATTAATAACGACAGTTTTTCCTTTTATTTCTTTTTTTATCTTTTCTAAATACGCGACTGCATGCGAACTTTCTAGAGCCGGTATAATACCTTCAAGCCTGCATAGCTTCTGGAAAGCCGTTACGGCTTCTTCGTCGGTTACACTGTCGAATATTATCCTTTTTTTATCTGCAAAATAGCTGTGTTCAGGACCTATACCGGGATAGTCGAGTCCAGCGGCTATAGAATGGGCATCGGCAATTCTGCCGAATTCGTCCTGAAGCAGATAAGTTTTGTTCCCGTGTAAAACTCCCGGAGCGCCTCCGGAAATCGAAGCGGCATGCATGCCGGTTTCAATGCCGCAACCTCCTGCCTCTACGCCGTACATATCGACTTGATAGTATTTAAAGAAAGGATAAAATAGGCCCAAAGCGTTACTGCCGCCGCCTACGCATGCTATTAAAATATCTGGCAATTTTTTAAGCTGCTTCAGGACTTCTTTTCCTATTACTGATTGAAAATCCCTGACTATTAACGGATATGGGTGCGGACCCGCAACCGTCCCTATCATATAATAAGTAGTTTTTATATTCGTAATCCAGTCCCTCAATGCCTCATTCATAGCGTCTTTTAGAGTCTGAGAGCCTGATTCCACCGGATTTACTTTTGCTCCGAGAAGCTCCATCCTAAAGACGTTTTGTTTCTGTCTTTCTACGTCTTTTTTACCCATAAATACTTCACACTCTAGGTCGAATAAAGCGCAGACGGTAGCCGTAGCTACTCCGTGCTGTCCCGCTCCGGTTTCGGCTATAATCCGCTTTTTTCCCATCTTCACGGCAAGCAATGCCTGTCCTATAGTATTGTTTATTTTATGGGCTCCGGTGTGGTTTAAGTCTTCGCGTTTAAGATATATATCCGACTTATAAACATCGGAAAGCCTTTTTGCGAAGTACAGAGGGCTTGGCCTGCCCACGTAATTTTTCAGATAATAATTAAATTCTTTTATAAATTCCTTATCGTTTTTTATCTTTTTATAAAATAGCTCCAGTTCTATAACGGCAGGCATTAATGTTTCCGAAATATATCTTCCGCCGTATTCGCCGAAATGACCTTTTTTATCAGGCAGCTGCATATAAAGCTCTCCTAAAATTTTTAAAAAATAGCGCCATCTTGTCGTAATTCTTTTTTCCGGGTAAATCTTCTATTTTTGAAGAAAGGTCTATTCCGTATGGCTTGATTGATTTAATTATAAGTTCTATATTATCATGACCTATTCCGCCCGCTATAATTAAATCGCCGGCGTTTAAATTTTTCATTATATCCAGATTTATCTGTACGCCTGTTCCTCCGAACTCACCCTCTCCAACAAACGCATCTACTAAGACATTAACGCCTGCTTCCCTGTATCGATAAATTATATCCAGGTCCGCCTCCTCTTTAACGTGTACCGCTTTTAAAATTATATTTTTATCTATACCCGATTCTTCTATATAGTTTAACGATTCGTTTCCCGATAACTGAATTATGTCGATATCGACGTCTCTTGCTATTTTTTTAATTTTTTCCGGATTCTCGTTTACAAAAACTCCGGTAATTATAATATTTCTTTTAAAGGATAAGAAATTTTTAAGATTTTTCCCTGCAGTTTCTCTAAGTTCTTTTATAATTATTTTTGCGGTTTCGGCAGGTATATACCTTTTTGATTTCTCGTAAAAAATAAAACCTATAGTATCCGCGCCTAGATTTAAAGCATTATAGGCATCATCTATATTAGTTATACCGCATATTTTAATTTTAGGAATATAGGGCATCAAAATTTTATTTTTGCCTTATTACACATAATTATTCATAGAATAAGGCGATAAAAAGTCTTTTAAAGTTTTTGAAACATCGCTTGAAGTAACAAGGGCTTCTCCTATAAGAAAAGAGTTTATGCCTCTTTTCATAAGCATTTCTATATCTCCTCTTCCGTTAATACCGCTTTCCGCCACAATCAATCTTCCCGGAGGTATTTTTTCGGCTAAAGCGGCGGTTTTGAACAAATCGGTTTTAAAAGTCCTTAAGTCCCTGCTGTTTATACCGATAATTTCGGCATTATATTTATAGGCCGTCTCAAGTTCCTTTTCATCGGATATTTCGGTAAGAACGTCTAAAGAAAGTTCTGCGGCAAGAGACAGAAGGTTTTTATATTGAACCTCCGACAATGCTTTGATAATTAAAAGAATCGCATCCGCCTCTATTATTTTGGATTCAAAAACCTGAATTTCGTCGATTATGAAATCTTTTCTTAAAACCGGAAGTTTTACCGATTTTCTTACTTTTGAAATATCTGCCGGACTGCCTATAAAAAATTTCTTATCTGTAAGAACGGAAATAGCGCTCGCCCCGCCTTTTTCATAAATAACAGCAAGTTCGTCCGGCTTATAATCCGACGATAGAAGACCCTTGGATGGGGAAGCTTTCTTGACTTCGGCAATTATACTGCAAATTCTGTATGAAACCGCTTCGCCGTTAGATCTCGGTTTTAAGGCATTTTTTAAGCTTCTTAATCCGTTAAAAGAGGAAAATGCTCTATTTCTGTAATCCTCTTCATCGATAGACGCTTTGAATTTTTTTATTTCTTTTCTTTTTTCTTTTAAAATGTCGTCTAATATCATATTTATATTTTAATACTTATTTATTGGATATTTCAATAAGGTTTCGTAAAGATTTTAAAGCATTGCCCGATTCAATCGAACTCCTTGCTTCATCAAAAGCAACGTATAAATTATCCGTTTTGCCAGAGGCTAAAATCGCAAACCCGGCGTTTAAAACTGCAAGGTCTGCCTTGGGACTTTTATTTCCGGTTATAATATCATATATAATTTTTGCATTTTCGGCAACCGATAAAGATTTAAATTCATTCTCGTGGTAAAAGCTGAATCCGTATTCTTCAGGATTGAATTCGAAACATTTACAGTTGCCCGCCTCATCTAATTCGTAAATATCCGTTAACGCCGAAAGGCTGATTTCGTCTATCCCATCCCTGCCGTGAACTATGAACGCTTTCCCTGAGTTCAATATCTTCAGCGCTTCGACTATTTTTTTAGATAAATCGCCGGAATAGACTCCTATTATATGTTTTTTAACGCCTAACGGATTTGTTAAAGGACCCAGTATATTAAAAATAGTCTTAAATCCCAACTCTTTTCTTACCGGAGCGGCATATTTCATTGCGGTATGAAATTTGGGAGCGAATAAAAAACCTATATTTGCATACTCTATCGACCTGAGCACTCCTTCGGAATCTAGGTCTATATTTACGCCCAATTCTTTCAGTACGTCCGCACTTCCGGATTTTGAAGAAACTGCGTAATTTCCGTGTTTTGCTATTTTAACTCCGGCTCCTGCTGCGATTAAAGCAGAACAGGTAGAGATATTAAAGGTATTTTTACAATCGCCTCCGGTTCCGACGATATCCACCAACGAAGCTCTATATTCATCTTTAATATTTACGGCAACGGCATTTTCTCTCATAGCAAGAGCGGCGCCTGCAATCTCTTCAACTGTTTCGCCTTTAATTTTTAAAGACGTAAGTAGGGATGCTATTTGTCCGTTAGTAAGCTCCCCTTTTAAAATCGCATTAAAAATCCGATATGATTCGTCCGTTGTAAAATTGTTATTATTAACAACCCGGTCTAATAATTCTTTAATAAAACTTTCTTCCATATATTTTAAACCGACAAAAAATTATTAATTATTTGCTTTCCGTATGACGTAAGTACAGATTCGGGATGGAATTGCACGCCGTAAACTTTAGAGCCTTTCACCTCAATCCCCATAATTTCGTTGTCGTCCAAGCTTGTCGCCGTTACTTTTATGATTTCCGGCAGGTTTTTTTTATTAATAATAAGGGAATGATACCTCGTGGCTTCAAAAGGATTCGGTACGTCTTTATATATAAAAGACGAATCATGTTCTATAGATGAAACTTTTCCGTGCATAACATTTTTCGCGCGTATTATTTCAGCGCCGAATGCGTAACCAATTGCCTGATGTCCAAGACAAACTCCCAGTATGGGAATTGTCGAATAAAAATTTTTAATGGCTTCAACGGTAATTCCCGCTTCTAACGGCGATTTTGGACCGGGAGAGATAACAATTTTTTCAGGATTCATTTTGATAATATCAGAAACGCCTAATGCATCGTTCCTGAATACAACTGTATCAAACCCCATTTCTCCGATATATTGAACGATGTTGTAAGTAAAAGAATCGTAATTATCTATAACTAAGACCATAATTTTAGTTGAATCTTTCTATCATATTAAAAGCGGTTATAAGATGCCTTAATTTATTTTCGGTCTCGGCAAATTCATTTTCGGGCGTAGAATCATGGACTATTCCGCCGGCCGCCTGAATATAAGCCGCATTTTTTTTAAACAGCGCAGTCCTTATAGTTATGCAAAATTCCATTTTATTACACATGCCGTCTTCTAAAAAACCGAAATAACCGATGCCCCCTGCATAAACTCCTCTTTTTGATTCCTCAAGTTCGTTTATTATTTCCATTGCCCTCACTTTAGGCGCACCGGTAACAGTACCGGCCGGATAAGAAGCCCTGACAAGATCGAATGCGTCGTCTCCTTCTTTAATTTCGGAAAGAACGCTTGTAACTATATGCTGTACATGTGAATATTTTTCTATATACATAAGTTTATCTATCTTAACCGAGCCCTTTTTTGATACCCTTCCTATATCGTTTCTGCTTAAATCGACAAGCATGATGTGCTCCGCCCTTTCTTTCGGGTCGTCAAGCAGTTTGCAAGCGAGATATTCGTCTTCGACAGGATTTTCGCCTCTTTTAATAGTGCCGGCTATCGGCCTAGTTTCAATAATGCCGCCGGATAGTTTCACTAAATTCTCAGGGGAAGAGCCGGTAATTACGAAATCATTAATTTTAAGATAAAACATGTAAGGAGAAGGATTAACAAGCCTAAGTGCCCTATAAAAAAGAAAAGGGTCCGGAGGATTAATAATTTTTTTTCTGCGGGAAATCTGTACCTGAAATATATCTCCACGTAGTATATATTCTTTTGCAGTTAAAACATTTTGCTTAAATTCGTCAAAACCTGTCTCGTCAATAATTTCTATATCGGATTTTTTAACTTTTTTAGCTTCTTTTAATAATACTGAGTCTCTTTTTTCTATGATCTCTGTTATCTTATTTATTCTTTTAAGAGCCGAATCATACTCCTGTTTTAGTTTTACTTCACCTGAATTGTCCCTGAATATATAGGATACTACCTTAATAACCTGATTTAATCCGTCGTAAACTATAACATCTCTAGGAAGCATAAAAAAAAGATCGTAAACATCGGTAACGTCTTTTTTAACAGGAGGCAATTTTTCTATAAGTCCGCTGACTTCATATCCTAAATAGCCGAATAGCCCGCCTATAAACTCTTCCGACAGGTTTTCTTTGTAGATATTGAATTCGGAGAGAATTTTTTTTATATAAGCAAAAATATCTTCATTTAAATCTTTAAGACTAATATTTTCCTTAAACTCAAACTTACAGTCCGTAAAATTATTAACGTCAATCTCGTCTTTATAAAGACGGACAGTCAATAAAGGATTTAAACATATAAAAGAATATCTTCCCCATTTCCCTACGCCTTCTGTGCTTTCAAAAAAAAATGCGCACTTTTCTTGGTGGAAAGAAGAAAATATGGATATAGGCGTATCCATATCTCCGCTTATTTCATAAATAAGGGGAATAATGTTGAATTGTTCAGGCGTTTTTAAAACATCGTCGTAATTTAATATTGGCGTAAGGGACATAATAAAGAGAATTATATCACATTTTTTTTCTTTATCATAGTCTATGCCAGCTTAAATTACCTTAATTTGTTTTATGATTTTTTTTCTTCTTTTGAAATGAATTCTATAAGCCCTAATGGACTTGCATCTCCGGCTCTGTACCCTGTTTTGATAATTCTAACGTAGCCTCCGGGCCTATCGACAAATCTCGGTCCTAATTCCTTAAAAAGTTTTGTCGTAGCATTCTTGCTTCTTAAGCGAGAGAATGCAATACGACGCCTCGCGATAGTATCCGACTTTCCGAGCGTAATAAGCTTTTCAACATACCCTCTTAAAACTTTTGCTTTAGGCAAAGTCGTCTCTATCCTTTCGAATTCGATAAGAGAAGAAGCCATATTCCTTAAAAGAGCAGCCCTATGTGACGAAGTTCTGTTTAATCTGGTTTTGATTTTTCCGTGACGCATTTTAACCTCTGAATATATAATTTAACAAATTATTTTTCCTGTTTTGAAACGGAGGCGCTATCTAATTTCATACCAAAGCTCAATCCCATCGTGGATAAAACTTCTTTTATTTCATTAAGTGATTTCCTTCCGAAATTCTTTGTTCTAAGCATTTCTCCTTCGGTTTTCTGAACCAGTTCATAAATCGTTTTTATATTTGCATTTTTAAGACAATTTGCAGACCTGACGGAAAGCTCAAGCTCATCTACGTTTTTAAGTAAATTCTCATTTAATTGGTTTTCCGAAGGCTTTTCCGTTTCCGGCAGGGCTTTCTTTTCGTATAACTGGTCCATTTCTTCAAACGTAGCAAAAACCGAAATCTGATCCTGTAGAATTAAAGAAGCTGAGGTAAGAGCATCTTCAGGGGTTATATAGCCGTTTGTAAATATTTCCATTATAAGCTTGTCGTAATCTGTAATTCCCCCGACTCTCGCATACGAAACATCCATTGTAACTTTTTTTACCGGCGAAAACGAAACGTCAAGAGAAATTGTTCCTATAGGAGCATCTTCTCTAATATTAAGCTCGCTCGGAACATAACCTCTTCCGCCGGTTACAAGCATTTGAGCCTTAAAACTACCGCCTTTGGCAATAGTTAAAATCTTTTTTTCTTTGTTTACCACTTCTACATTCTGAGATGTCTTAATATCCGACGCATAAACGTCTCCTTCTCTATCTATGTCTATATATACATATTCCGGCTCGTCGGATGTTATATTAAAATCTATATCCTTTAAATTTAATATAATCTCCGTAACGTCTTCCGTTATACCGGGTACTGAGGAAAACTCGTGAGATACCCCTTCTATTTTAACTTCCGATATTTTATATCCTGCAATAGATGATAAAAGGATCCTGCGCAAAGCGTTGCCGACAGTCGTTCCAAAACCCCTTTCCAACGGTTCCACGATAAGCTTTCCGTAATAATCGGTATATGTGTCCTTTTCAAATTCTATCTTCTTTGGCTTAATAAGCGAAAGCCAATTATTTTTCATATCGCCTCCAAAAAATTATTATTCGGCGCTTATTTAGAATAAAGTTCTACTATAAGCTTTTCATTTGCCGTAGATATAATTTCGTCTCTTTCGGGAATACTTTTTAACGTTCCCTGATACGCGTCTATATTAGCCTCGAAATATTCGGGGCGCGTTTTTCTTACCGCAGACTCTAACGAATTTTTTATAATTTCGCATTTTCTGCTTTTTTCGCAGATAGTTATCTGCTCTCCCGGTTTTAAAACATAAGACGGTATATTTACTTTTTTACCGTTAACTAAAAAATGTCCGTGGGTTATTAAGAGCCTCGCTAATTTTCTTGAAACGGCAAAGCCTAGAGTATAAACTGCGTTGTCCAATCTCCTTTCTAACAAAGAAAGCAGATTTTCTCCCGTTATACCCTTCATTCTTTCGGCAGTTTTATATGTCTTTTTAAATTGCTTCTCCATAAGACCGTATGTTCTTTTTAGCTTTTGTTTTTCTCTTAACTGCTCTCCATATTCGGATAATTTTCTCCTTATACCCTTATGCTCTCCCGGAGCATACTCTCTTTTATCATAGGCGCACTTATCCGAAAAACATCTGTCGCCTTTTAAAAAAAGCTTCCCGCCTTCCCTCCTGCACAACTTACAAACCGGTCCGTTGTATTTAGCCAATTTTTCACCTCATTATTTCAATATTACTTAATATATAAATTTGTCCAAATTATAATAATAATCTAAAATATTAAACTTAAACCCTTCTCCTTTTCGGCGGTCTGCATCCGTTATGGGGTATAGGCGTAACGTCTTTAATTAATGTTATATTAAAGCCCGAACTTTGAAGCGCTCTAAGGGCTGATTCCCTACCGCCGCCGGGACCTTTTATATAAACTTCGACGTTTGCGACACCATAATCAGACACTTTTTTAGCGGCCTGCTCTGCGGCAACCTGTCCGGCATACGGAGTACTTTTTCTTGACCCTTTGAATCCGCTTGTTCCGGAGCTTGCCCAGGCAAGAACGTTTCCGCTTAAATCCGTAATGCTCACAATAGTATTATTAAATGTCGATTTTATATGAGCAATCGCATTTTGAATATTTTTTTTATCCTTCTTTTTTTTTGGGGCATTTTTTTTTACGTTAGCCATTTATACCTCTTAGTATCCTTATTAAATTAATAATTATTATATATTACTCAAGAACTTTATAATCAATATAGTGCTTATTTGGCTTTTGCCGCCGCTATAGTGGACTTTCTCGGCCCCTTTCTTGTCCTAGCATTTGTTTTGGTTCTCTGACCTCTCGCCGGCAATCCTTTTTTATGCCTTAAACCCCTATAGCTGCCAATATCGATCAGCCTTTTTATATTCATCTGAACTTCCCTTCTTAAATCGCCTTCAACTTTGAATTCGCTGTCTATCTGCTGTCTTATATTATTTACTTGAACGTCCGTCAGATCTTTCACTTTGGTATCTATTGCAACGCCGGCTTTTCCCAGAATGCTGTTCGACAATGCGCGGCCTATACCATAAATATAAGTTAAAGCTATTTCAATCCTTTTATTCTTTGGTAAATCTATTCCCGATATTCTTGCCATTATTTATCCTCCACATATTTATATATGCTAATTTGTATATCTTATTAACCTTGACGCTGCTTATGTTTAGGGTTTTCGCAGATAATTCTTACGACTCCCTTTCTCTTGATAACTTTGCATTTATCGCATATTTTTTTAACAGACGACCTTACTTTCACTTCCGGCTCCTTTTTATTTGTTAGGGGAACAGATTTAAAATCTGCCCCCGTTATTTTATTATATTTATTTACTTTCCTCTGAAAATAATTCGCCCTCTTGTTAAATCATACGGCGATAACTGTACGGTCACTTTGTCGCCCGCTAGAATCTTAATATAATGCATACGCATTTTACCCGATATATGAGCAAGCACTTTATATCCGTTTTCCAATTCGACTCTAAACATTGCATTAGGAAGCGGCTCTACAACGGTTCCTTCGACTTCGATTAAATCTTCTTTATTAGACATAAATTTTCCTATGTAAGAATTTGCGGGCCATCATTCGTTATTGCGACGGTATGCTCAAAATGAGCCGACAACCCTTTATCTTTGGTAATAACCGTCCATCTGTTTTCTTTAATCTTTACCTTATAAGAAAATTCATTGACCATCGGCTCGATCGCAATTACCATTCCATTCTTTATCGATACATCGTTTGCCTCAATATAATAGTTGGGGACTTGCGGGTCTTCATGCAATTTAAAACCTACCCCGTGACCGACAAAGTCTCTGACAACGGAATATTTATTTTGAATTACAAAATTTTCGATCGCCATTGAAATGTCGTTAATTTTATTGCCGCAAACAGCTTTTGAAATTCCTAAATTCAAAGCTTCCTTTGTAACTTCCATTAAGTTTAAAGCCGCACTAGTAACATTGCCGACCGGAACGGTAACTGCGGCATCAGCATAATAACCGTTATAATAAATGCCGTAATCCAAACTTACTATATCTCCTTCCCTCAATTTTCTCTGAGAAGGAAAACCGTGTACGACTTCTTCGTTTACCGATACGCAAACAGAATAAGGAAACCCGTTATATCCTTTAAATGCCGGAGTAGCCCCTGAAGATAATGCCTCCTTTTCCGCAATAATATCAAACTCTATCGTTTTCATGCCCGGCTTAGCCATAGCCGATAATTCATTTAATACTTTATTTACTATTTCTCCTGCTTTTTGTATCCCGTCAATATCTATTTTGCTTTTAATGTTGACCATTTTAGCAGATTATATTTGCGAAATTATTTCGTTTTCTACCTCTTTAGGAGATTTTTCGCCGTTAATCCTTATTACTTTTCCTAATTTTTCAAAATGCTCGACTAAAGGATGCGTAGATTTATGATAAGTCGCAAGTCTATTTTTAATAACTTCAGGCTTGTCGTCATCCCTCGTTATTAATGAAACTCCGCAATCGTCGCATAACTCGTCGTTTTTAGGCTTATTAAATTTCATATGATACACTTTTTTGCATTTCGGACAGACTCTTCTGTTTGTAAGCCTTTCAAGTATGGCTTCATCTTTAACGTCTATATAAATAACTTTATCTACTTCAAGGTTAAACTCTTTAAGCATGCCGTCTAATAAAACGTTTTGTGATAAATCTCTTGGAAAACCGTCAAATAGAAAACCGTTTTTGCCAAGATTCTGCTGAATATTAGCTTTAATTATCTTTGCTACTAAATCTATAGGAACAAATTCGCCTTTATCCATATATGATTTTGCAATTTGTCCCAATTCCGTTTTTTTCTCCACGTTTTCTCTCAATAGATCCCCTGTAGAAATCAATACAAAGTCTTTCGTATTAGCAATATTTTTTGCCTGGGTTCCTTTGCCGGCGCCTGGAGGTCCGATTAAAATATAAATTTTGCTTTTCATTTTTACTCCTTACTTACTATGTTAAATTATTTTTTTGACGCTTTCTTTAACAAGCTGTCATAATTTCTATATAATAAATGCGACTGAATCTGCACAATGGTATCCATAGCTACGACTACAACGATTAAAAGTCCTGTTCCTCCAAAATAAAAAGGAACATGAAATTTATTGATTAAAATCGTGGGCAAGAGACAAATCAATGATACGTATATTGCGCCGATAAAAGTTACTCTGTTTAATATTTTATCTATAAATAGAGCGGTGGACTTCCCCGGTTTAATTCCCGGAATGTTTCCTCCGTATTTGCGCAGGTCGTCGGCAACATCGTCAACTTTAAACGTAATTGCAGTGTAAAAATAACAAAAGAAAAAAATTAAAATAACAAAAATTATATTATAAAGAACTCCGTTAGGGTTTAAATACTCCGATACCCTCTCAAAAACGGGTATTTTAATAAAATTGGCTATTGTCGCTGGAAAAAGCAGTATCGACATTGCAAAAATAGGAGGAATTACCCCCGGAGTATTTACCTTCAATGGAAGGTAGCTGGTCTGACCGGAATACAATTTTCTTCCGACCATTTTTTTGGCATATTGTATGGGAATGCGTCTTTGTGCAGACTCTACGAAAACAATAAATCCTATTACTAAAATCATTAATGCAAGTATTAAAATTAACAACATAATATTAATTTCGCCAAGCTGAACCATTTTAATAGTATTCATAAATGCGCCCGGTATTGCCGCAACTATTCCGGCGAATATAATCAATGAAATACCGTTGCCTATCCCGTGCTCCGATATCTCTTCGCCTATCCACATAACAAATATTGTACCCGCCGTCAGAGCAATAACGGATATAATTAAAAAACTCATCCCCGGATGCATAACTACCGGGAGTCCGTCGGGGCTTCTCATAGCTTCTATTCCATAGCTTATTCCGATAGATTGGAATAAAGAAAGCAATACCGTTCCATATCTCGTATATTGCATAAATTTCTTTCTTCCCGCTTCACCTTCTTTCTGCAATCTGTCAAGAGAAGGCACTACCATGGGCAGCATCTGAAATATTATAGAAGAACTTATATAAGGCATAATACCAAGAGAAAAAATAGAAAAACGTGCTAACGCTCCTCCTGTAAACATATTAAAAAGCCCGAATAAATTGCTGTTAGATGCGTTAAAAAACTGGGACAAAGCTACAGGATTGACGCCCGGAGTCGTAATATGAACCCCTATCCTGAACACTATGAACATCAAAAGAGTATAAAGTATTCGATTGCGAAGTTCAGGTATTTTTCCTAAATTTTCAAAACTTTGAGCCATTATTGTTATATTATCCTTACGGTTCCGCCGCTTTTTTCTATTTTTTCCTTTGCATTTTTAGAAATCTTATCGCAAACCACATTAATCTTGCGGCTAATTTCTCCCGAACCCAATAGTTTATATTTATTTTCGCTTTTTTTTAGTATTCCGATTTCTTTTAAAATATTAATATCTATATTATCGCTTTTTATATTTTCAATAGCGGTAAAATTTACGATGGCAATCTCTTCTCTAAGCGGGTTATTAAAACCCCTCTTAGGAACTCTTCTGCTGTAAGGCATCTGACCGCCTTCGAAACCGGGTCTAACTCCGCCTCCCGCTCTTGCATTCTGTCCTTTATTTCCTTTGCCTGAAGTCTGTCCGTGACCTGAACCCGAACCTCTTCCCAGCCTTTTTTTATTCTTATTATTATGCCTTCCGAATTCGCTTAAATTAACCATTTAATTGTCTTCCTCTTTACTCATTCTATAATATTTATTTATGATTTTTTTCTTCTTTTCTCTAACTCCCCTTTATAAAAAAAGGAAGAAATGCATTTTAAAGTCGCATTTGCTACATTATGCGGGTTTGAAGAACCGATAGACTTAGCATAAACGTTTCTTACCCCTGAAAGTTCAAAAATTGCTCTCATAGCTCCACCAGCAATTATTCCGGTTCCTTCGGGGGCGGGCTTCATGAATACGTATCCGGCTCCGCTCTTTCCATATTGCTCATGAGGAATTGAATTTTTATGAACTTTGACTCTTATTAAATTTTTCTTTGCCTGTTCGGTTCCTTTTCTAATTGCCTCCGGCACTTCTTTGGCTTTTCCAAGACCAATTCCAACAAAATTTGCATCAGGATCTCCAGCCACTACCAATGCCGAAAAACCGAAGCGCCTTCCGCCCTTAACTACCTTTGCAACTCTTGAAATATGGATAACTTTATCCTTAATATTTAAATCTTCAACGCTTAATTTCTCCAAATTATCCTCCAATATTCAAATATCTAAAAATTTAACCCGTTTTCTCTTGCGGCATCGGCTAATGCCTTAACCCTTCCGTGATAAATATATCCATTCCTGTCAAATGCAACATCTATTATGGACTTTTGCTTGCATAATTCAGCAATTTCCTTCCCGACTATTTTAGCGGCATCTACATTTCCTCTATGCCCTTTAATCTTAGCTTGCATATCCTTAGAAAGAGAGGACGCCTGTGCGAGAACATTATTGTCGGAAGAAAAAACCTGAACATAAATATTATTTAAACTTTTAAACACGCACAAACGTGGTTTAATGTTATTTTTCATAACTTTTTTGATATGTGCCTTTCTTCTCAATCTCTTTTCGATTTTATCTTTCATTATCCAACCTCTTTTTGGAACAGTCTTAATTTATTTTATTTTCCTGATGCTTTACCGACTTTTCGTTTTATAACTTCGTCTGAATATTTAATGCCTTTGCCTTTATAAGGCTCGGGTTTCTTTAATTCCCTTATCTGAGAAGCGACAAGTCCGACCAGCTCCTTATCGAATCCGGTAATTTTTAATAAAGTATTTTTTTCGACCGCTATTTTTATCCCTTTAGGAATTATAAAATTTACCTGATGCGAAAAACCTAAATTTAAAACCAGATTCTCATTCTTTACTTCTGCCCTATATCCTACGCCTATAATCTCAAGGTCTTTCGAGAATCCCTTTACAACGCCGAATATTGCGTTTGCTATTATAGTTCTAGTTAATCCGGTAAATTTCTCAAAATTTGCATCATCGTCCTTTAATTTAACCGAGACTGAGGATTCATTGATATCTAAAGCTATCCCTTCTGGAATTTTCTTAGAAATTTTACCGAGAGGTCCTGAAGAAGTTAAGATATCGCCTTTTAACTCCACTTTGACGTCTTTAGGAATTTCAATAATTTTTTTACCTATTCTAGACATTTTATCGATACCTTTTTATTAGATTATTAAAATACTTTTAAGAGTGAAAGCCCGCCTACTTTTTTTTCTTTACATTCAACATCCGAAAGAATTCCTGAAGAAGTTGAAAATATCTCTATGCCCAATCCATTTTTATATACTCTGATGTCTTTAGCTTTTTTATAAAATCTTATTCCGGGTGTACTTGTAGTTTTCATATCAATAACCGTAGGTTTTTTGCTTTCATAATAAGCCAGCTTTATACTGATATTTTTATTTGAAACTACATCGGCATTTTCAACGGAGTAATCTTCTATGAACCCTTCTCTTTTTAATATTTCGCATATATTTTCTTTTAAACCCGAATACGGCATATTAACTTTTTCTTTGCCTGCTTTATATGCATTTTTTATTCTGACTATCATATCTGAAATCGGGTAGGTCATTTTCTCTTTTTTCCTCTCTTAAAATAGAGGGGCAGATTTGAAATCTGTCCCCGAAAATTATTTTATTATTTACCAGCTAGATTTGGTAACGCCGGGAATCAATCCTTTGCTTGAATATGTCCTGAAACAAATTCTGCACATATCGAATTTTCTGTAATAGCCTCTGGGCCTTCCGCATATCGGACATCTGTTATGCGTTCTCACTTTAAATTTGGGCGTCCTTCCTGCTTTTATAATCATAGATTTTTTTGCCATATATCGTATCTCCTAATTTCTAAACGGAAAATTAAAACTTTTTAAAAGTTTATATCCGTCTTCATTATTTTTTGCAGAAGTAACAATAGTTATATTCATTCCTTTAATTTTTTCTATAAGTTCATAGCTGATTTCCGGGAATATAACCTGTTCCTTAACCCCCAGAGTATAATTACCGCGGCCGTCGAATGCTTTTTTTGAAATGCCTTTAAAATCCCTTACTCTCGGAAGCGATATATTGATAAGTTTATCAATGAAATCATACATTCTATCGCTTCTTAAAGTAACAAAACAGCCGATTTCCTGATTTTCTTTTAATTTAAACGCGGCGATAGACTTTTTTGCTTTCGAGACTACCGGTTTTTGACCGGCAATTTTACTCAGTTCCGCAACCGATTGTTCGATTATTTTTGAATTAGAAGTTGCCTCCCCGAGACCCATATTGATAACTATCTTTTCCAATCTAGGTATCTGGTTTATGTTCTTATAGCCGGTTTCTTTGAATAATCTCGGCACGACTTCATTTTTATAAAATTCTTTATATCTTGACGACAATTTTCAATCCTCCAAAATTAAACTTCAGACCCACATTTTTTGCAAAGCCTTATTTTTTTTCCTTTATCATCCGTATTAATAGAAAATCTTACCGCTTTTTTGCATTTAGAACAATATAAAGCGACATTTGACATATTTACCGACGCTTCTTTATCTATTATGCCTCCGGGTTCCTGTGCGCTTCTAGGCTTAATATGCCTTTTTATCATATTTATCTTTTCGATATAGACCCGGTTTTTTTCTCTATCTACTTTGATAACCTTTCCTGATTTTCCTTTCTCTTTTCCAGCTAAAACCATTACGTTATCGTTCTTTTTTAATTTAATTGTCATATTATAGGACCTCTGGCGCTAATGATATAATTCTCATAAATTTTTTTGCTCTCAATTCTCTTGCTACCGGACCAAAAATACGGGTGCCTATAGGTTCGTTCTGATTGTTTATCAATACTGCAGAATTATTATCGAATCTAATATAGCTTCCGTCCGGCCGCTTTACTTCTTTAACGGTTCTTACGATAACGGCTTTAGAAACGTCGCCTTTTTTTACTTTAGAATTCGGAATAGCTTCTTTTATAGAAACTACTATTATATCGCCTATACCGGCGTATTTCCTTTTAGAACCTCCAAGAACTTTAATACACATAAGCTTTTTTGCGCCGGAATTATCGGCGGATTTTAAAACCGTCTGCATTTGAATCATCGTTATAGCCCCAAGTAATTAAATTATATTTAAGAAAATTTTATTATAGAACTGCCTCGAGATTCCATCTTTTATCCTTAGATAATGGGCGGGTTTCAATAAATGAAACTTTATCTCCTACGTGCGCGATATTATTTTCGTCATGAATTTTAAATTTTTTAACTCTTTTTACATATTTTTTATAAACAGGATGCTTTACAATATCTGAAACTACAACCACTCTTGTTTTATTCATCTTGTCCGACGTCACGATGCCGGTTAATTTTTTTTTCATAATTATATCTCCCGCTTCCTATTGTTTAAAATAGTTTTTATTCTCGCTATATACCTTTTTACCGCTTGAATTCTTTTAGGATTTTCAAGCGACCCTAATGATTTCTGAATCGTAAGATTAAATATTTCTTTTCTGAAATCAGATTCTTTAACTTTAAGCTCTTGATCGTTCATTGCATTTAATTCTGTAAATTTCATATATTTAGAATTCTCCTCTCTCTATAAATATAGTCTTAAGCGGCAATTTATGAGATGCAAGCCTCAAAGCCTCCTGTGCAACTTCTTTTGGAATACCTTCCATTTCGTACAAAACTAATCCGGGTCTGGCTACGCATACCCATTCTTCTACCGATCCCTTTCCTTTTCCCATTCTTGTTTCGGCCGGTTTTTTTGTAATAGGCTTATCGGGGAAAATTCTTATCCATACTTTACCGCCTCTTTTTACAAATCTGGTCATAGCAATTCTTGCAGCTTCTATTTGTCTTGCGGTTATATAACCGCATTCTATTACCTTTAATCCAAAATCTCCAAACGCAAGAGTATTGCCGCGGGTAGCCTTACCTCTCATTCTACCCTTCATCTGCTTTCTATATTTTGTTTTAGCGGGCATTAACATAATTATTCACCTTTCCGTTATTATTTAATTATAATACGTCTCTTTTATATATCCAAACTTTTACGCCTATCTTTCCGTAAGTAGTATTAGCTTCAGACGTACCGTAGTCGATATCCGCCCTTAATGTGTGAAGAGGAACCCTGCCCTCGCGATACCATTCGGTTCTTGCAATTTCTGCTCCAGCCAATCTTCCTCCGCACGTTATTTTAATACCCTTAGCTCCGCTCTTCAATGCCATTGTGACGCTTTTTTTCATTGCTCTTTTAAATGCAACTCTTTTCTCAAGCTGGGAAGCGATGCCTTCAGCCACTAAAACCGAATCTAACTCAGGCTTTTTAACTTCTATTATATTTATCTCTATATCTTTAATTTTTATTTTATTAATCTTCGCGATCTCGTTTTTAATGTTGTCAAATTCTGACGAGCCTTTTTTCCCGTAAATTATTCCAGGTCTTGCGGCAAATATATCGATGATTAATTTTTCCGCTTTTCTGCCGATATTAATTTTAGATATTCCTGCCGAATAAAGCTTTTTCTTCAAATATTCGCGAATCTTTAAATCGGCATGCAAAAATTTCGCATAATTTCTATCGCTATACCAGCCGGAATCCCATGTTTTATTGATTCCGATTCTAAGCCCGATTGGATTAACTTTCTGCCCCAAAATCTACCTCCGTTTTAAATTTCTTCAAGAACTATTTTTATGTTGCTCATACGTTTCTTAACAGTCGCACCGCGACCCATAGCTTTCGGCATAAGCCTTTTTAAGGACAAGGACATATCGACGTTGATTTTTCTTACTATCAGGTTATCCACGTCAACCCTTCCAGTCGATGATGCATTTGCTAAGGCAGACTTTAAAAGCTTATAAACCGGATTAGCCGACTTCTTTTTTGTGAATTTTAATATATTAATAGCATCGTAAACTTTTTTTCCTCTTATTAAATCAACCACAAGCCTTGCTTTCTGAGGAGACACTTTAATATATTTTGCTTCTGCTTTAAACTCCATTTTCTACCCCTTTTTGTTTATTTTGAGGACGAACCGCCGCCGGTTTTAACCTTTGCCTTTCTGTCCCCTGAATGCATAGTAAAAGTTCTTGTTGCGCTAAACTCGCCAAGCTTATGCCCTACCATATTTTCGCTGACAAATACAGGAACAAACTTTTTGCCGTTATGAACAGCAAAAGTAAGTCCCACCATAGAAGGTATTATGGTTGACCTTCTGGACCATGTCTTAATAATTTTTTTGTCGTTGGAATCAGATGCCTTTTCAACTTTTTCCAAAAGCGATTTGTCTGAAAACGGACCTTTTTTTATAGACCTAGCCAACTTAATTTCTCCTTTGTTTTAGGAACAGATTTTAAATCTGTCCCCCTATTTTTTTATAACGCTTATCTTGCCTTTCTTCTCGATATAATATATTTTGAGGTTTGCTTATTTTTTCTGGTTTTATATCCTTTAGTAGGCACTCCCCACGGCGTAACGGGATGTCTCCCTCCGGAAGTTTTGCCTTCGCCTCCTCCGTGAGGATGGTCGATAGGATTCATTGCAACGCCCCTTACAGAAGGTCTTATACCAAGCCATCTTGACCTTCCTGCCTTGCCGATACTTATATTTTCATGTTCGATATTTCCGATCTGGCCTATAGTAGCGCAACATTTTTCCGGCACTATTCTAAACTCTCCGGAAGGCATTTTAATCTGAGCATATCCACCATCTTTTCCTAAAAGTTCTGCATAAGTACCTGCGCTTCTAACAAGTTTTCCACCTGAGTTGGGCTTCATTTCAATATTATGAATCATGGTTCCGACGGGGATATTAATTAGCGGAATACAATTGCCCGGCTGAATATCGGCATTATCCGAAGATACGACGCTGTCTCCTTTTTTTAATCCTACAGGACACAATATATATCTTTTTTCTCCGTCTATATAGCTTAATAATGCAATTCTTGCCGACCTGTTAGGATCGTATTCTATTTCTATTACACGCGCCGGAACATTTCTTTTATCTCTTTTAAAATCGATAATCCTATACCTTCTCTTATGCCCTCCGCCTTGATGCCTGGTGGTAATCCTTCCGTAATTATTTCTCCCGGCATTTTTTTTATATTTTGCGAGAAGTCCTTTTTCCGGAAAGTCACGCGTAATCTCAGAAAAATCTGAAACCGTTTGAAATCTTCTAGCGCTTGATGTTGGTTTATATTTTTTTAATGGCATCTTTCCTATCTCCCGATTATACTTCTAAGGCCGATATTCTCTGGCCTTCTTTAAGTTTCACATAAGCCTTTTTAATATTCGGCAATTTACCGGTATATTTACCTACCCTTCTGAACTTTCCTCTGGTAATTACGGTATTTACGCCGTCAACCTTAACGTTAAAGTACTTTTCTACGGCATCTTTAATATCTTTTTTATTTGCATCTTTATCTACGTTAAAAACATAAGTATTATTTATTTCTCTAATTTTTAGGCTTTTTTCCGACTGCACCGTTCTTTTTACGGCATTATTTAATTCTTTCATAGCGCAAGGTTCCTCTCTAATTCTTCGTTAGCTTTAACCGTAATTAATATTTTTTCATATTTTAAGAGATCAACAATATTTAAGAGATTTACGCCGGTTGCTTTGTAATCCTTAAGATTTCTTGTAGATTTAATTATTTTTTCGTCCGTATTTAATGCAGGCAGTATCATCAATCCCTTTTTTATTCCAAGATTATCGAATATAGACTTCATTTCCTTTGTTTTAATGTTTGAAAGTTCAAAGTCCTCTATAAAAACAAGACGCCCTTCTTTCAATAAATAGGACAATGTAGATTTAACCGCCGCTTTCCTAGCTTTTTTAGGCATATCTTTTTTATAGTTTCTTTCATTTGTCGGCCCAAAAATAGTTCCGCCGCCTTTCCACAAAGGAGATCTGGTAGAACCGGCCCTTGCTCTGCCAGTTCCTTTCTGCTTCCACGGTTTAATTCCGCCGCCGGAAACTATCTTTCTATTTTTTGTAGAAGCCAATCCCAGCCTTTTATTAGCAAGAGTTAATAAAACAAACTCTTTTATTAAAGGCTCGTTAACGGGATATGAATATATTTCTTCATTTAGCGAAATATTTCCTGCGTTCTTATTGCCTATGTTTAATACGTTTGCGCTTTCAGACATTATAATAAATCCCCTTTTCCCGGGACAGGCTTAAGTCTGTCCCCTTTCTATGAAAAATTATTTTACTTATGCAGTTTTCTTCCCGATTTATCGGCGGCATATATATAAATAATGTTGTTATCGGCTCCCGGAACGGCTCCTTTAACATACATAAGATTTTCTTCGGCATCTATCTTTACGACTTTTAAATTTAAAACAGTTTTTTTATCCATGCCCATATGTCCCGGCATTTTTAAACCTTTAAATACCTTTGACGGATAAGACGACTGACCTATCGATCCCGGAGCTCTGTGAAAATTTGAACCGTGTGTATCTCTTCCGCCTGAGAAACCCCATCTTTTAACGACTCCCTGATAGCCTTTTCCTTTTGAAATTCCGCTTATAGATACCGATTGTACATCGTTAAATATTGAAATATCGATAACATCGCCAATATTAACGCTATCTATTTCGGAATCTCTAAATTCTTTTAAAATTTTTAAGGGAGTTAAGTTGTTCTTTGTAAATTTTCCGAGATTTGGCTTATTTAATCTGAATGATTTAGCTTCTTCAAAACCCATTTGCAATGCATCGTACCCGTCCGACTGTTTAATCTTTTTTCCGACAACAGTACAGGGACCTGCCTTTATAACGGTAACTGGTACAATCATGCCGTCCTGATTAAATATCTGCGTCATTCCTAATTTTTTTCCTATTATTGCTTTTATCATAATTTTAATACTCCGCGATTTAATTAAATCTGCTTAATATCGACATCGATACCTGAAGATAAATCTAATTTCATTAACGCATCAATGGTCGCTTGATTAGGTTCAAGCAAATCGATAATTCTCTTATGCGTCCTCATTTCAAACTCTTCTCTCGACTTCTTATCAACATGAGGAGATCTCAAAACGCAATACTTATTTATTTTAGTAGGCAGCGGTATAGGTCCGCTAATTTTAGACCCTGTAAGTTTTGCGGTTTCGACTATTTCGGTTACGGATTGATCCAATAAGCGATGATCATATGCCTTCAATCTGATTCTTATCTTTTGAATTTCCATCTTTATTTTATATTTCCCCTTTTTAAGGACGGAATTAATTCCGTCCCCGTTCTATTGTTAATTCCGTTCTATATTACTCTATGACCTCTGTTATAACGCCTGCTCCTACGGTATGCCCGCCTTCCCTTATAGCAAACCTTAATTCCTTTTCTGCGGCAATGGGGGTGATAAGCTCAACGGACATCGCGACGTTATCGCCGGGCATTACCATTTCGATGCCTTCAGGAAGCGTGCAGACTCCGGTAACGTCGGTAGTCCTGAAATAGAACTGCGGACGATAGCCGTTAAAGAACGGAGTGTGGCGTCCGCCTTCTTCTTTAGTAAGTATATAGGCTTCTACTTTAAACTTTTTGTGGGGGGTTATAGAGCCGGGTTTGGCTAAAACCATACCTCTTTCTATTTCTTCCCTTTTTTTGCCTCTTAAAAGAACGCCGATGTTGTCGCCTGCCTGGCCTTCGTCAAGAAGTTTCCTGAACATTTCTACACCGGTTACTACGGTCTTGGAGGTTGGAAGTATTCCTACGAGCTCTACTTCTTCGCCGACTTTTATTATGCCTCTTTCTACCCTGCCTGTTGCGACCGTTCCTCTTCCGGAGATGGAAAATACGTCTTCTACGGGCATAAGGAATGGTTTGTCTATGTCTCTTTTCGGAACGGGTATATATTCATCGACCGCATTCATAAGATCGACTATTTTCTGAGTCCATTCGTTATCGCCTTCGGCTTCTAAGGCTTTAAGGGCGGAACCCTTTATAACCGGAACGGTATCCCCGGGGAAATTATAGGAGGTTAAAAGCTCCCTTACTTCCAGCTCTACGAGTTCGAGAAGCTCCGGGTCGTCAACCATATCAACCTTGTTTAAGAATACTACTATATAAGGAACTCCGACCTGGCGGGCTAAAAGAATGTGCTCGCGGGTCTGAGGCATAGGGCCGTCTGCGGCGGAAACAACGAGTATGGCTCCGTCCATCTGCGCGGCTCCGGTAATCATATTCTTAACGTAGTCGGCATGACCCGGGCAGTCCACGTGGGCATAGTGCCTTTTATCGGTTGCATATTCTACATGGGACGTTGCAATCGTAATACCCCTTTCTTTTTCTTCGGGAGCATTGTCGATCTGATCGTATGATTTGAAAGTAGCCTGTCCTTTTCTTGCAAGAACCTTTGTGATAGCCGCGGTTAAAGTTGTTTTGCCGTGGTCAACGTGGCCTATGGTTCCTATGTTGACATGGGGCTTAGATCTGTCAAATTTCTCTTTGGACATTTAATTCCTCCTAATAATATCTATTTACCTTGCGATTTAGCTATAATTTCTTCGGATATAACTTTCGGAACCTGCTCGTATTTCAGAAATTCCATAGTGTAATTCGCCCGTCCTTGAGTTTTAGACCTTAAATCCGTAGAATAACCGAACATCTGAGCGAGCGGAACCTCGGCATTTATAGCTTGGATTCCTGCGCGGGCTTCCAAATTTAAAATCTTTCCCCTTCTAGAATTTAAGTCTCCTATAACGTCGCCCATAAATTCTTCAGGAACTAAAACTTCTACTTTCATTATAGGTTCGAGGAGAGCAGGATTGGCTTTTTTTGCTCCGTCTTTAAAGGCCATCGAAGCGGCAATTTTAAAAGCCATCTCCGACGAATCCACATCGTGAAACGACCCGTCGAATACGGATACCTTGACATCGACTACGGGATAACCTGCTAAAACTCCTGTAGTTAAAGCCTCAGCAACACCTTTATTTATTGCAGGTATATATTCCTGCGGAATAACTCCGCCTTTAATTTTATTAACGAATTCATATCCTGCGCCTTTTCCAAGCGGTTCAATTTCAAGCCATACATGTCCGTATTGTCCTCTTCCGCCTGATTGACGTATAAACTTTCCTTCGGATTCTACTTTCTTATTAATCGTTTCCTTATATGCAACCTGCGGTTTACCTACATTTGCGTCAACTTTAAACTCGCGGGTCAATCTGTCGACTATTATTTCAAGATGAAGTTCGCCCATTCCCGAAATTATCGTCTGTCCGGTTTCCAAATCGGTTTTAACTTTAAAAGATGGATCCTCTATAGTTAACTTTTGCAGTGATAAACCAAGCTTTTCCTGGTCTGCTTTGGTTTTAGGCTCAATTGCAACCGAAATAACAGGGTCCGGAAACTCCATAGATTCAAGAACTATTATACTAGATTCATCGCATAAGGTATCTCCCGTAGTCGTATTTCTTAATCCTACAGCCGCAGCTATATCTCCAGCGTGTACTTCTTTGATTTCTTCTTTTTTATTAGCATGCATTTTTAAAAGCCTGCCGATTCTCTCCTTCGAATCCTTAACTGAATTATAAACATAAGAACCGGACGCAAGAACTCCGGAATAAACACGTATATAGGTAAGCTGTCCGGTATAAGGATCCGAGGCTATTTTAAAAGCTAAAGCCGAAAAAGGTTCATCATCGGACGGACGCCTTATTTCTTCTTTTTCCGTCTTAGGATTTATTCCGATCATCGGAGGAACGTCAAGAGGTGAAGGCAGATAGTCAACCACGGCGTCCAATAAAGGCTGAACTCCCTTATTTTTAAAAGCTGAACCGCAGAAAACCGGAACAACTTTAAATTCTAAAGCCGCCTGCCTTATCGCTTTTTTAGCCAACTCGACATCTACTTCTTCGCCTGCCAAATATTTTTCCATTAAACTATCGTTGAAATCACATGCCCTTTCAATAAATTCATCATGATATTTTTTTGAATCCGCATTAAATTCCTCGGGAATATCGATAATATCATATTCAGCACCTAGAGTTTCATCTTTATATAAATAGGCTTTCATTTTAGCAATATCGATAATACCTTTAAAATTTTCCTCTAATCCCATAGGGATCTGCATTACGACGGGAACGGCGTTAAGCCTTGTTCTTATCATATCGACGCATCTGAAATAATTCGCTCCTGTCCTGTCCATTTTATTAACGAAACAAATTCTGGGTACTTTATATTTATCTGCCTGTCTCCACACGGTCTCCGACTGCGGTTCTACTCCTGCTACGCCGTCAAAAACGGCTACTGCACCGTCTAATACTCTCAAAGACCTTTCAACTTCAATAGTAAAATCGACATGCCCGGGAGTATCTATTATATTTATTCTGTGATTTTTCCAGAAACAAGTCGTAGCCGCTGAAGTTATCGTTATTCCTCTTTCCTGTTCCTGCTCCATCCAATCCATAGTGGCAGTTCCTTCGTGCACCTCGCCTATCTTATAATTAACCCCCGTATAATACAAAATTCTTTCCGTAGTAGTAGTTTTTCCGGCGTCGATATGCGCCATTATGCCTATATTTCTGGTTTTATCTAAGGATATTTTATCTGCCATTTATATACACCTTACCATTTAAAATGAGCAAAAGCTTTGTTTGCTTCGGCCATTTTAAAAGTATCCTCCTTCTTTTTAATTGAACTGCCTCTATTATTCGCCGCATCTAATATCTCAAGCGCTAAGTTTTCTTCCATGGACTTCTCGTTTCTTGACCTTGCATAGCCGATAATCCATCTTATAGCCAGATATAATCTTCTGTCGGCTCTTACTTCTACCGGAACTTGATAATTTGAACCGCCTATTCTTCTGGCTTTAACCTCTAAAACAGGTTTTACGTTTTCAATAGCCTGTTTAAAAATCTTAAATCCGTCGTCTTTGGTTTTTTCGGAAATGATGTCGAGGGAACCGTAAAATATTTTTTCACTTATACTTTTCTTTCCATCGTACATAAGCTTATTTAAAAACTTCTGCACCACTTTATCGTTGAACTTTGGATCGCCTTCAACGACCCTCTTAACAGCTCTTTTTCTCCGTGACAATTTTCCGCTCCTTACTTTAACTCGTTATTTTTCTATACCTTTTGCTTTACTGTTTATTATTTTTATTTAGCTCTTTTAGTGCCGTATTTCGACCTGCTTTGTTTTCTTCCGTTAACACCCACGCAGTCAAGAGCTCCCCTTATTATATGGTACCTGACGCCGGGCAGATCTTTTACCCTGCCGCCCCTTATTAACACAACCGAATGTTCCTGCAAGTTATGTCCTTCCCCTGGAATGTACGTAGTCACTTCCATTCCGTTAGTTAATTTCACTCTTGCTACTTTCCTAAGAGCGGAGTTCGGTTTCTTAGGGGTAGTAGTATAAACCCTGACGCATACTCCTCTTTTTTGAGGCGAACCTTTTAATGCAGGAGATGATGTCTTTTTTGCAACTTTTTTCCTTGCATTTCTTATTAACTGATTAATAGTCGGCACTTTTACTCCTCTTTCACCTTTTATTTAGCAATTTTATTTTTATAACTAATTAGTGGAATTTAAGATTTTAATATTTAATTATTTTTTTGTCAACATATTTTTGCATTTTTTTATTTCAAATCGACGTCAAGATATGAATATTTTTCAAAACCCGTTCCAGCAGGTATTAATCTTCCCATAATAACGTTTTCTTTTAGTCCTTTTAAGTTATCGATTTTGCAATGAATAGCCGCTTCCGTTAAAACCTTGGTAGTCTCCTGGAAAGACGCCGCCGAGATAAAGCTTTCCGTACTAAGGGATGCTTTTGTTATACCCATTAATTCGGGCTCGGCAATGGCTGGGGCTCCTCCTTCTCTAATTACTCTCTCATTTTCCGCATCAAACGCGTTTTTATCTATTACTTCGTCTTCGAGGAATTTCGAATCGCCAGAGTTTTTGATTCTTACGTTTTTAAGCATTTGCTTAACGATAACTTCAATATGTTTATCGTTTATCTTAACACCTTGAAGCCTGTAAACTTCCTGAATTTCATCTACTAAGAACTTTGCAAGCTCTTTTTCACCGAGAACTTTTAATATATCATGGGGATTAGGGGATCCGTCCATCAACGGTTCGCCGGCATTTACGTAATCTCCTTCGTGAACGCTTACTAACTTTCCTTTAGGAATAAGATATTCTCTAGGTTCTCCATGAGGAGGCGTTATAATTACGCGCCTTTTACCCTTAAAATCCCGTCCAAAAGACACTTTTCCGCTTATCTCCGTGATAACAGCCCATTCCTTGGGCTTTCTCGCCTCAAAAAGCTCTACGACTTTTGGCAAGCCGCCTGTGATATCTTTAGTTTTCGTAGTTTCTCTAGGAATTCTTGCGATTATGTCTCCCGCAAAGACCTCGTCGCCTTCCTGAACGGACAGATGTGCGCCCATCGGCATTAAATACGATTTTTCCTGATGAGCCGATTTAATTATTATCTTAGGTCTTAAGGTCTGGTCCCTAGATTCGATAATTACCTTTCTTGATAATCCCGTAGTCTCGTCAACCTGCTCCTGCATTGTTTCATTTTCCCTGATATCGTCGTATTTAATTTTACCCGATATATCCGAAATAATAGGATTAATATATGAATCCCAATCGGCCAAGAGGGTATTTTTTTTAACGACGGAATCTGGTTCGACTTTAATTTTCGAACCGTAAGTAAGTTGAATTTTTTCCAATTCCCTACCTAAATTATCTACGATAATTATTGAACCGTTTTTATTCATTACTACATATTCTTTATCTCTATTTTTAATAACGTTTAGATTCTGAAACTTAACTATACCTTCATATTTGTTTTCTATGCTTGTCTGTTCCGTTCTTCTCGATGCCGTGCCTCCGACATGGAATGTTCTCATCGTCAGCTGAGTTCCAGGTTCGCCTATAGACTGTGCAGCCATAACGCCTATAGCTTCGCCGATATTAACTAAATGGCCCCTGGCAAGATCTCTCCCGTAACACTTTACACAAACTCCGGTTTTAGCTTTACAGGTTAATACAGACCTAATTTTAACGCTTTCTATGTGAGCGTTCCCAATTTTACCGGAATGAGATTCCTGAATTTCTTCGTTGGCCTTAATGATCAATTCTCCCGAAAACGGATCTATTATATCTTCCAGGGCAACTCTTCCCAGTATTCTTTCTTCTATAGGCTCTATTGTTTCTCCGCTTTCAACTAAGGTGGACACGACTATTCCGTCCATAGCGCCGCAATCTTCTTCCGTTATAATATTGTCCTGGGAAACATCGACTAATCTTCTCGTTAAATAACCTGAATTAGCTGTCTTTAAAGCGGTATCCGCCAATCCTTTTCTTGCTCCGTGGGTAGATATAAAATATTGGAGCACCGTTAATCCTTCCCTGAAATTTGCGGTTATCGGCGTTTCGATAATTTCGCCGGAAGGCTTAGCCATTAATCCTCTCATGCCGGCAAGCTGCCTTATTTGAGTCTCTGAACCCCTTGAACCGGAATCGGCCATGATATAAATTGAATTAAAACTTTTACCGAGCACTTTTTTCTTTTTATTTACATCCGAATATTCCTGCGTCCCCAATTTATTCATCATAACTCCGCCTATCTCATCGGTGGCGTTAGCCCAAGTATCGACAACTTTATTGTATCTCTCTCCGTTGGTTATCAAACCTTCTTTATAACTATTTTCAATCTCTTCAACGGTTTTTGTAGCGATTTTAATAATCTTATTTTTTTCTGCGGGAACTTCCATGTCGCTTATGCATATGGACATACCGGATTTAGTCGAATATTCATAACCCATAGATTTTAGTTTATCTGCAAGAATAACGGTTTTTTTAGGACCGCAGACTCTGAATGCATAGTCGATTAAATTTGTAATCTCTTTTTTAGACATTACCGTATTTATTAAATCAAATGGAATTTCTTCGGGAATTATTTCATAAAGTATAACCCTGCCTACCGTTGTAGTTTCTATTTTATTATTAATTCTTGCCTTAATGCGGGCATGCAGGCTGACATGGCCGTTATCGTATGCAAATTTAACTTCATCCGGATCGGAAAAAATCTTATCCTCTCCTTTCACGTAAGGCATCTCGCGGGTCATGTAATATAAACCTAAAACTATATCCTGAGACGGAACGATAATAGGTTTGCCGCTTGCCGGGGATAATATATTATTTGTAGCCATCATAAGCACTCTTGCTTCTACCTGAGCTTCTATCGAAAGCGGAACATGCACCGCCATCTGGTCTCCATCAAAATCTGCGTTAAATGCGGCACATACAAGAGGATGCAGATGTATCGCCTTCCCCTCTACTAATATCGGTTCAAAAGCCTGAATTCCAAGCCTATGTAAAGTAGGCGCTCTGTTTAGCATTACAGGGTGTTCTTTAATAACCTCTTCCAGCACGTCAAAAACTTCAGGCGCTTCCCTATCTACAAGTTTTTTTGTGGTTTTAAGAGTATCTGTAACTCCTTTTTGCAATAACTTATTAAATATAAAAGGCTTAAAAAGTTCTATGGCCATTTTTTTAGGAAGACCGCATTGATGAAGCTTTAATTCCGGGCCGACCACTATTACCGACCTGCCTGAATAATCAACCCTTTTGCCCAGAAGATTAAGCCTGAATCTGCCAGTCTTGCCTTTTAACATATCGCTTAAGGATTTTAGCGGTCTTCTGTTAGACCCCATTATTACTCTGCCGCGTCTTCCATTGTCAAAAAGCGCATCTACCGCCTCCTGAAGCATTCTTTTTTCGTTTTTAATAATAATCTCGGGCGCTGAAAGCTCCATTAACTTCTTTAATCTATTGTTTCTATTTATAACCCTTCTATATAAATCGTTCAGGTCGGAGCTTGCGAACCTTCCGCCTTCAAGAGGAACTAACGGCCGCAAGTCAGGCGGAATTACCGGAATAACGTCTAAAATCATCCATTCAGGCTTATTTCCCGACGTCCTGAACGCTTCAATCAGCTTAAGCTGTTTTGCCAGTTTTTTCTTTTTAATCCCATTAGGCAGCCCGGCTATTTCTTCCTTAAGACTTTTAGACAAGGATTCCAAGTCTATGTTTTTAAGCAATTCCTTTAATGCTTCCGCTCCGATGCCGGCTTTAAAATTATAGCCTTCTTTTTGAATTTTTTGATAACTTTCTTCGCTTATTAAATCTTTATATTTTAATCCGAGCTTTGAGGCATCTCCAGGTTCAAGAACGACATAGGCTTCAAAATAAAGAATTCTTTCTATATCTTTAAGGGTCATATCGAGAATGCTTCCTATTCTCGACGGAAGACTTTTAAAAAACCATATATGGGCTACCGGAGAAGCAAGTTCTATGTGCCCTAGTCTTTCTCTTCTTACCTTCGATGAAATGACCTCGACGCCGCATTTTTCGCACACGATGCCGCGATGCTTCATTCTCTTATATTTGCCGCAGTTGCACTCGTAATCTTTAATAGGGCCAAAAATCCTTGCGCAAAAAAGACCGTCTCTTTCGGGTTTCAATGTTCTGTAATTAATAGTCTCCGGTTTTTTGACCTCGCCGTGAGACCATTTTTTTATAGCGTCTGGCGAAGCTATGCCAAGTTTTATCGAATTAAAACTAAGAGGGT
>JAJZYC010000065.1 GCA_021806125.1 bacterium | reverse complement strand
TTGTCTTTCGAAGGTCAGACTGGACCTTATCTTCAATATACCGTTTCAAGAATAAACAGTCTTTTAAAAAGACTTAGCGGAAATGAAAAGGATTTAAAAAACGCTGCTCAAAGTTTTTCGTTTTCAAAAAGCGATACCGATTTTGACGATATTTTTTTGATAGCCAAACAAATTTATGGATTTAAGACGGCTCTTCATTCGGCGGTCGAGCAAAACGAGCCGTCGGTATTAAGTTCATTTGCTTTAGACCTTGCTTCGCATTTTAACAAATATTATCAAAATTACAGGCTTATAGGAAACGCGCAGGAATATATAGAACCGCGTTTTTTTATGCTGTCGGCGGTAAGAACGGTATTAATCCGGATTTTAAATCTATTGTGCGTTCCGGTTCTTGAAAGAATGTAGCCCGTTATTTTATAATCTAAAAATAAAAAAATGAGCCTCGAGATAAATAATTTAACCGTGGAATTATGCGCGGACAAGCAAAACGATAAGCGTATTAACGTAGCCGATTCTTTATTTTTAAACGTCGATGAGGGCGAGGTCGTTTCTATAGTTGGAGAATCAGGCAGCGGCAAATCTTTTTTGGGATTATCGGTTTTAAGGCTGAATCCGCCCAGCATTTCTAAGATTGCGTCCGGAGAGATTAAAATAAAATGCAAATCGCAGGATAAGGAAATAGATATTCTGAAGCTGAAGCCGGATGAGCTCGTAGGAGTCAGGGGAAGATTGGTATCTATGATATTTCAGGACCCGAATACGTCTTTAAATCCGGTTATGAAAATAGGAGAGCAGATAACGGAAGCGGTACTCGCCCATAAAAAAGTTTCTAAAAAATCGGCCAAAGATACGGCGATTAAATATTTAAACTCTATGAACATAGACGGGGAATCGAGATTCGGTTCTTATCCGTATGAGTTGTCCGGAGGGATGAGGCAGAGGGTTATGATTGCCATGGCTATGGTTTTGGAGCCTTGTTTTTTGATTGCCGACGAGCCCACTACCGCCTTAGACGTAACGACCTCTCTTCAGGTTTTAAAACTTATAAAAGATATAAAAGAAAAATCTAATATAGGTGTGATTTTTATAACCCACGATTTAACCGTCGCAAGAAGCATATCGGACAGAACTTACGTATTTTATGCCGGACAGGTGATGGAATCGGGAAGCACAGAAGATATAATAAATAATCCGGCGCATCCATATACAGTTTCTTTAATTAAAAGCGTTCCGTCTTTATCCGCGGATTATGTCCCCAAGCAGAGGCTTTTTACCATACCCGGTTTTCTCACAAAAGACGATTTTAGTAAAGGAAAATGCAGGTTTTACTCCAGATGCTTTAAAAGAGGGGATGAGTGTTTAATAGATATACCGTTAAGCAGTTTTAAGGGAGGCGGAAAAAGCGCAAGGGACGTAAGATGCGTAAAGGTAAAAAATTTGTAATAAATAAATAATCGGGTAAAAATATGGATGAAAATGTAATTTTATCGGTTTCCGGACTCTCTAAACATTATAAATACTATAAAACTTTATTCGATATTAAAAAAAACGTTATTAAAGCCCTTGACGGCGTGTCTTTCGAAGTATTTAAAAATGAAATATTTGCCGTAGTCGGGGAAACCGGATGCGGCAAATCCACGCTTTCAAAGCTTATTTTAGGGCTTACGGAAAAAACTTCGGGCGAAATATATTTTAAAGGCGAGCCGCTTGATTACGGCAATAAAAAGAAGGATTTCAGAAAAAAAATCCAGATACTTTTTCAGGACCCTTATTCTTCCCTTAATCCCAAAAAAAAGATTTATAAAATAATATCTTATCCCGCCGTTAAGAACGGCATTATAAAAAACAAAAAAAAAGACAGAATAGACTTTGCGGCCGAACAGCTTGAAAACGTAGGGCTGCCCGAAAGTACGGCCTTCAGTTATCCTCATATGCTTTCGGGCGGACAGAGGCAGAGGGTCGGAATAGCGAGATGCCTGTCCGTCAGGCCGGAACTTCTCATTCTCGATGAACCGGTTTCGGCTTTAGACGTTTCGATATCCGCCCAAATTTTAAATCTGTTGACCGATTTGCGCAAGAAAAACGGAATGAGCTATATATTTATCACTCACGATTTAAAATTAGTAAGGCATCTTGCCGACAGGGTATGCGTGATGTATGGCGGAAAAATAATGGAGATTGCCGAAACGGACGATTTTTTTAACGCTCCGGCGCATCCTTACTCTAAAACTCTTATGGAATCCATGGAGTCTATATCTTTTACTCGTCCGAATCTTTGAACGTTTCGTCGTCACTGATTAAAGAAAGAGTGCTTAAGTGGTCGATATAATCTTCGCTCATCCTTTTCTTCTCTTCTTCTTCCGCTCTAGACTGGCAGTTTATGCATAAGTTGGAATAAGGAATTATTTTAAGCCTTTTTTTTGAGATAGGTTCGCCGCATTCGTCGCAGACCCCGTATGTCCCTTCTTTTATTTTTAAAAGAGCGTTGTCTATTTCCCTTACTTTTTTTCTCTCCCTGTCTCCAAGCATATACATAAGTTCGCGGTCTCTTTCGCTGGAAGCGATGTCGTAATTATCGCCGCGGTATTCCGTAGAGTCTTTTGAAGAGCCTTCCTTTATGCCGGCATCTATTTCTTTAAAAATGTCCTTTTTCATTTTAACCAATGTTTTTTTTGCCGATTCTATTTCCTCCGGCGAAAAAGTCTGTTCGTCGCTATTTTCCTTATTTTTGTTTTTCATATATAAAAGCCTCCATTTCGTAATGATTGCAGATTTAAAATCTGCAACAGCGTGATATTATAGAACTTGTTTTTTTAAAAAATTTTGAATAGTATATATTTAATTAGATTTAAAAGCAAGATTAAAAGTTAGTTGATAGAGGAGGCATATTAATGAATAACGATAGAGTTTTCGATTACGGATACGCCGGAAAGGAAAAAAAGGAGAAGGGCGTAAGGACGCTTTTTCAAATCGACAGGGACAGAATAATACATTCCAGCGCTTTTAGGAGAATGAGAAATAAAACTCAGGTTTTCGGCGTTTTTACGCTTGATTATTACAGGACAAGGCTTACCCATTCTCTTGAAGTATCGCAGATAGCAAGGGCTATAACATCCATTCTAAACAAAAAATACGGTTTAAGTATAGACGCAGATCTCGTGGAAGCCGTTTCGCTCGCGCACGATATAGGCCATCCGCCTTTCGGGCATCTTGGCGAATATATTATAAACGGGGAATTAAAGAAAGCTACGGTCGGAAAATTTGGATTCGAGGCCAACGCCCAAAATATCAGGATACTTAATTTTCTCGAAAAAAAGTTTTACGATTCAAAAAACAATAAAATATACGGAATTAATCCATCGCTTAAGACTATCGACGGAATTTTAAAATATAAACTGCCTTATTCATTATCCGATAAAAACAAACATTTCATTTACGATAACGATATATTTATTCTTGAAAAACTTCACGGAAAAGATTTTGTAAATTACTTGAAGAAATATTCGGGATTTCTAAACGATAAAAAAAATAAAGCCGCTAAAGTTCAATTTTTCGAATTTTCAAGATGTATAGAATGCCAGATATTAAACGCCGCCGACGACATAGCGTACGCCACACACGACATAGAAGACGGGGTAGAGTCTAAGCTGATAGACATAGGCGGTCATTTCAAAGTAAACAAATATCTCAAAGAAAGCGGCCGAGTAAGGAAAGATTCCATTGATAAGATAGCGGAGCAGGTTGATAATTTCTTTCTTAATCTCATGAATATTTTTAAGATTACGGAAGGCAAAGAAAAAGAACCCATGCATCACATAAAAGTCAAGACCGACCTGAAAGAGTTTTTTTCCAATTATATTTCAAAATTTATTTTAAATATAGACTTGGAAGAAAGACAAGGCGGCATTGCAAAAATGAAATCAAAACCGGGATTAAATAAAAAGGAAAACAGTTTTATTTTCGATGTTCCGATAGACTTAGAAGAGGATTCATATAAATACGCCCTGATATGGAAAAACGGAGTCAATTTAGAAATCAGCGCCCTCAAGGAGATTTCCTACAGGCTAGTAATGGAAAACAGGGAAATACTTCTAAACAGGTATAAAGCCGAAAATATCGTAAGAAAGCTTTTTTCCGTTTTTTCCGACATTAAGAATATCAAACTTTATCCCGACGACTTTCAGGAACTCTACGAGTTCGGATTTTACGGCGGTTTCGGAAAAGCTCAAAGCGAAAACGCAGGTTTTAAAGTTATGTGTGCCGATTACATCAGCGGAATGACGGATATGTATGCAATGAAGCTCTATTCGTCGCTGTTCGACGCAAGGAGTTTTTCGGATACCCCGCATGCTTAAATTACATAAACAGGCTGTTTTCGACTATCTCGCATATTATATGAGCTATTAGAATATGATTTTCCTGTATTCTAGGGGTGTCTTTAGACGGAATTTTAATAAGCAGGTCGCATATTCCGGGTTCGGCCATTTTCCCGCCGTCCCCGCCGGTAAAACCTATTATTTTCATGCCGATATTTTTTGCCGTATTAATTGCCGATAGAATATTTTTGGAGTTGCCCGAAGTTGATATTCCCCAGAAAACGTCGTTTTTGCATGCATTTGCTTCGAGCTGGCGCGAAAAAACAACCGAAAAATCGTAATCGTTTGCTATCGCCGTGAGATTTGACGTATTAACCGTAAGGCTTTCCGCCGCGAGAGCTTTTCTTTCTTTGTAAAACCTCGAAACAAGCTCTGCCGCGATATGCTGAGCGTCGGCCGCAGACCCGCCGTTTCCCGCTATAAAAACTTTACCGCCGTTATCATACGCGTAAATAATGTTTTTGGATATGTCTTCCACCGTATTTAAAATATCATCGTTATTTGAAGTAAGTTCCAAGAGGGCTCTTGCTTCCGCAAATCTTTTTTCAATTGTATTTTTCATTTTTTCGGAGTTCTCCTTCAAATTTCTTTATTGATTTCTTCATCGGCTTTAATTACCGAGTCCGCCATATCCTTTCTGTATTGTTTTAATTTCTCGGCCAGAGTCTTATCCGATAAGGCGAGAATAGATACGGCTAAAAGGGCGGCGTTAACGCATCCGCTTTTGCCTATTGCCGTCGTAGCGACCGGTATTCCGCCCGGCATTTGGACTATAGACATAAGGCTGTCTAATCCGTTGAGGGCGGAGGCGTTAAGCGGAACGCCTATTACGGGAAGAATAGTCATAGCCGCAACGACGCCCGGAAGATGGGCGCTCATACCTGCGGCGGCGATTATGACTTTTGCACCTTTTTTTTCTGCGGATTCTACGAGTTCTACGGTTCTTTTTAAAGTTCTGTGCGCCGATGAAATATGCAGTTCACAAGAAACTTCGAATTTTTTAAGCATTTGAACAGCACCGTCTATATCGCCCAAATCGTTTTTAGAACCGGTTAAGATTAAAACATCCATAAAATTAATCCTCTTGTCGTTAATTATTTAATCGTATAAATTGAATATAGACAATTTTTTCAGCGTTTCCTCAGGAACGTCTTTTTTTGCCGTAACTACGGATTTTTGCAGAGACAAACCGCATCCGCATATGTTTTTGCCGCCTCCGTCCACGCCGCATTCGTTATGCGCGAAATCGATTTTGCCTATAGACTCTTTAATGATATTTTTTGCTTTTTCTGCATTTTCCAGAAGTATCTTAATAATCATATCAGCGTTAACGTTGTCTTCTTCCTCGTGCCAGCAGTCGTAATCCGTTGCCATAGCTATCGTGGTATAGCACAGCTCCGCTTCCCTCGCGAGTTTGGCTTCGGTGGCGTTAGTCATGCCGATTACGTCGAAGCCGTTATTTTTATAAAAAAGAGACTCCGATTTTGTAGAAAACTGAGGGCCTTCTATACATAAGTAAGAACCGCCGTTATGGTGCGGAATATCGAGGGATTTGCACGAGTCCGTGACGATTCCGCGCAGATAAGGACAGACCGGCTCTGCCATAGAAACATGCGCTACAATGCCGTCTCCAAAAAAAGTACTTTTTCTGTTTTTCGTAAAATCAAAAAACTGGTCAACTATGACCATATCCCCGGGTTTAATCTCTTTTTTAAGGCTACCTACCGCGCTTACCGAGATTACCTTTTTTACGCCGGAAACTTTCAGCGCATAAATATTAGCGGCATAATTTATTTCGGATGGCAGTATTTTGTGCCCTTTGCCGTGCCTCGGCAGAAACGCTAAGTTTTTTCCGTCTATTTCCCCGAATACGAGTTTATCAGACGGGTCTCCAAAAGGGGTGTTTACCGATTCCTCCCTGACGTTTTTCAGTCCGTCCATCCGGTATAATCCGCTGCCCCCTATTATGCCCAGAATATCCGCGTTTTTTTTCATATATCCTCCTCTTTCTAAATTTTATGTAAAATCCGTAATACAGAAAATTAAGGATTTAGTTTATTCTTTATTTTTTATCGAACATATAAGTTTTTTTTTGATATTGTTATCTCCTTCGCGTATTATTTCTATATTTTTTTTCTTAAACTTTATTATAGTGGATGAGCCTCCGGAAAGTAAGCCTCCGTTTACGGCTAAAATTTTTAAGTCCGGCAGGCGGCTTAAAAATTTTTCGTTTAATTCGTTGAAATCGGAAAAATTTTCTTTACCTGAGACATTTGCGCTCGTCGATACTAAAGGAAAATCTATTTCTTTAAACAGATTAGCGGCAAAAGGATAGGGTGAAATCCTGGCTCCGACGGAATTAGAACCAGCCGTAAATAAATAATTTTTGGCAGGCTTTTTAGATTTTAAATCAAAAATAATCGTAAGCGGCCCCGGCCAAAATTTAGATATTACGTTTTCTTCCCTCCTATTCAGCTCGGCGATATTTACCAGCATATTCAAATCCCTAACCAAAACAGGAAGAGGTTTGCCGGCGCCTCTTACTTTTAATTCATAAATTTGCCGGACCGCTGAATTATCTAAAGCATTCGCTCCTATAGCATAAGAAGTTTCGGTAGGGTATATTATTATGCCGGATGATTTTAAATGTTTACCTATATCGCGGTAATCTTTTTCGTCAAGCTCGGCTTCGCCGTAAATCTTAACCATATTTCATTTTTTCTTATCTATTTTTTTATTTTCCGGCGTTTCCTCGTGTGAAGAAACTATAACGTAAACTCCGCAAAGCGTTATAAATATTCCGAGCCACCTCATAAGGGGGACCGGCTCTCCGAGCGTTAAAGCGGCAAGTATCACGGTTATAATTATGCCGATGCTCACAAACGGATAAGCGACCGACAGGTCTATTTTAGATAACACTTTTATCCAGAAAAACATCGATATTAAATATAGAATTATTCCGGCAGCAACGAATTTATCAGTAAAAATAATAAATAAAAATTTTATAATTTTAACGAAAGCGATATATTTATAGGATATCGCGGACTGCGGCGAAGGATGCAGGCTCAGGTTCCGAACAGCGGTTCTTTTTAATTCGAGCATGCCGTATTTCATCAGCAGCTGGGCAAAAACGCCCATAAAAATACTAGCCGAGAGATTTATTAATACCTGCGGTTTTAATTTATGGGCGGACATAAATTTTTCCTATATCTTTTCTGTAGTATTTATTTTCAAAATTAATTTTATCTGCGATAACATATGCTATATCGGCTGTTTCCGCGCCTTCTCCTTTTGCGCATATATTCAGAACCCTGCCTCCGTCCGTGAAATATTTTCCGTCTATTTTTTTTGTTCCGGCATGAAAAATATAGTATTCGGCGCCGGTTTCGCTAATCAGGCCGGAGCTATGGAGTTCTTTATCGAAAAAAATTTCGTATCCTGTTTTATAATCTTTAGGATATCCGCCCGAAGCGAGGACGAGGCATATCGATTTATTATCGTCGAAAATTAATTCATGGTCTTTTAAATTTTCGTTTATTACGCTTAAAAACAGTTCTATTATGTCGGATTCGAGCCTTATAAGTATAGCCTGCGTTTCAGGGTCACCGAACCTTACGTT
>JAJZYC010000064.1 GCA_021806125.1 bacterium | reverse complement strand
CCATTGTTAGATTGCTTTGCTTTGCTCGCAATGACTAATCAGCGCTATAAATGACCTAATATAAATTCTAAGCTGATTAAATTAAAAAGCGTCTTAGCGGAAAATTTATATGACACCTTTTTCGTTGACTTTATTAATCAATATGGTAAAATTTTTATATGCGTTTTATAAAGCTATTTTTTTTAATATCTTTAGTCTTTGCAATAATTGCTTTTTCGGCTCAAAATTATGCCGAGGCAATTTCATACCACAGTTTTGTTAAGACCGTCAACGCCGACAGGCAGATAGGAAATCCAGACGCCGCAGTTACTATTATCGTATATACCGATTTCCAATGCTACTGGTGCAGAAAATTCGAAGAAAACGATCTGCCGCTCATTATCGAAAATTATGTCAAAACCGGGAAGGTTTTTATACAATTCAGGGATTTTCCACTGACGCTGATACATAAGTACGCTTTTAAAAGCGCCGAATATGCAGACTGCACAGCCCTCCAGGGAAAATATATGCCGGTAAGAAGCCTGCTTTATAAATATCAAAAGGATTGGAGCGTTATAGGGGATTTATACTATTTTCTTAAAACTCATGCAAAAGGCTCAATAAACCTTAAGAAAGAAGAGGCATGCGTAAAAAGCGGATTGCCGAAGAAGCTTATAGAAAGCAATATATCGTCCGGCATGAATGCAAAAGTAAGCGGAACTCCGACGCTGTTTATATATCAGGGACTTATCCTTTATAAAAAAGTCACCGGATACAGGCCCTTCCCTATAATTAATAAAATCCTTCAGGGCGCATTGCAATAACTTTACTATTTATATATTGCCCGTAATGTAAATTTTTTTTTCCGGCGTATTGTCCGATATTTTTCTAAAATCCCTTATAATCTTAGAGACAAATTTTTCCGTTTCCGTTAAGGAGTATTCTATTTTGGCCCCTTTCGCAAGCAGAGACGCCAAACAAGCCGAAAAAGCGCATCCGGTTCCGTGAATTTCTTTATCGAAACTTAATCTTTTGGTTTCGGATATAAAAAAATTATCGTTGGAATCAAGTATTATATTAAATATTTTTTTTAAGTCCGATTCTTCTATAATATGCGAGCCTTTAATTAAAATATTTTTAATTTCAGGAAATTTTTTTCTTATAATTTTTGCCGAATTCTTCATTCCTTCAACATTTTTAATTTCCATTCCCGAAATAAGCTCCGCCTCTTTAATATTAGGAGTGATTACAGTTGCATATTTCAACAACGGAGCTAAAAGACCCGGATAACCGGACTCCGCCGTCAGCTTCTTTCCGGAAGTCGAAATAAAAACGGGGTCGATGACGACGGTTTTTGGATTATATTTTTTTAAAAACCTTTCCAATATCAAACTCTGGCTTTCATTGAATATCAAACCTGTTTTTACCGCGTCAACCGAAAAATAACCGAATACGGCATTTAACTCCGCCAAGAAAAAAGCGTCTGAAACCGGCTCTACGCTATAGATATTACCGGGATTTTGTGCAGTCATCGCGGTAACGGCGGATAAGCCGAAAATTTTAAACTTAGAAAATATTTTGGCGTCGGAAATTATTCCAGCCCCTCCGGAACCGTCGAATCCCGCAACCGATAAAATTTTTAACGCTTTTAACGCCATGAACTTTTTAAATCACTCATAGTGAATTTACCTTAAATTTAACAATTACTTAGACCGCCGCAGCACATTCTTCTTATAATCTCTTATGCCGCTTAAAACAGCGGAGACTTCGGAAACGCTTTTAGCGTTTAAAATATCGGATTTTCTTGCCCACCCTTTTCTTGCTATGTTAACGCCGTAATTAACAAAATATATAGTGGACGAATTATGGGCGTCCGGATTTATGGAAAGCAAAACATTTTTAGATATCGCTTCCCTGATGTGCCTCCAGTCTATATCAAGCCTTTTAGGATTTGCGTTGAGCTCTATAATAGTTTTGTATTCGGAAGCGCAGTCCAGGACTCTTGATATATCTACGGCATATCCGTTTCTTTCAAGAAGAAGCCTGCCGGTAAGATGTCCTATCATGGTTGTATAGGGATTTTTAACTGCATTCATAATCCTTTCGGTCATAATATTTTCAGCCATATTGAAATTAGAATGGACGGATGCTATGACAAAATCGAGCTTCGCCAGCGTTTTTTCATCGTAATCGAGGCTTCCGTCAGGCAGAATATCCGATTCTATGCCTTTAAAAATTTTAATTCTGCCCTCATATTTTTTATTCAGCCTGTCGATATATTCCAGCTGGGATTCAAGTTCTGAGGCAGAAAGTCCGTTTGCGTAATGCGCCGAAACAGAATGGTCTGAAATGCCGGCATATTTATACCCCTGTTTTACGCAGGCTTCTATCATTTCTTCCATGCTTTCTTTTCCGTCCGTGTAAGTAGTGTGGATATGAAAAACCCCCTGCAGGTCTTTTTCTTCGACGAGAGCCGGTATATTGCGGCTTAATGCCGCTTCTATCTCCCCGGTTCCCTCCCTTAATTCGGGAGGAATAAACTGCATTCCGAACACGGCGTAAAATTCGGCTTCATTATCGACCGTAATTTTATTTTCAGAACCATGCTTTTTTCCCGCTTCCCGTTTTTTAACTTCGCCCGTATTATTGCCGACAATATCGTCTTCGGCGTTTTCACTGCCTTTAAATATCCCGTATTCGTTAATCTTGTATCCGCGTTTTTTTTCTATCGTCCTTAACTCCTCGTTATGCAGTTTCGAGCCGGTAAAGTGATGTAGGGCATAAACGAAATCCGCCGGCTGAACTATTCTTAAATCTACATGTATCCCGCTCTTTAAGACGACGGCGATTTTAGTTTCCCCCGCGGACTCTACCCTTAAAATTTCGGGATAACTTAAAAACTTTTTGGAAAACTGTTCTTCTTTCCCCGCTAAAACCGAAGCCACGATATCGATATCGCCTACGGTTTCCATTTTTCTTCTCAGGGAGCCGGCCGTCTGCATTTTGTCTATAATTTTTTGGGGGGTATTTTTCAGGTAAGCTTCGAATAGAAGCGCCTGATTAAAGGCATCTATATATAAAAATCTCTGTTTAAAAACTTTATAATCTTCTATCGATTTTTTTAAGTTTTCTACGGTTTTTTGCCCTAAACCGCTTATTCCGGTAAGCTTGCCTGATTTAATAGCTTCTTCCAGTTCTTTTATGCCTTTTATATTAAAATTATTATACAAAAGATTTGCCTTTTTAGGTCCCAATCCGCGCAGTTTCATAAGCTCAAGCAGTCCTTCCGGCACAGATTTGACAAGCTCATCGTAATATGCGAGCCTCCCTGTATTAACGAGCTCTTTTATTTTTAAGTAAAGGTCTTTTCCGATGCCTGGAATATCCAAATTTTTTCCGCCCGCAACTATATCCGATAAATTTTCTCCTAGTCTGCTTATAACGGCGCCGGCATTTAAATAAGCGCGTATTTTAAAAGGATTTTCTCCTTTAATTTCAAGAATTTCGGCAATATGTTCGAAAATTCCGGCAATTTCGCTGTTTGTCATAATTATTGTATATTATCGGATAATTATGTTATATTATATATTAAATTTTTAAAAAAAATAACGATGAATCTTTTATTTATCAATTTTATCCAATATTTTTTCGATATATTATACACGATACTCAATGTATATATGTGGATAATAATCATAAAAGCGCTGCTTTCATGGGTAAATCCGGACCCTTATAATCCTATAGTCCGTTTTATAAACGACATTACCGAACCGGTTCTGAATAAGGTCAGACTGATACTTCCTATAGGAAACAGCTTTGCTTTCGACCTGTCGCCTATAATAGTTATTTTTATAATCTGGATACTCATATCTTTATTAAAATTTGCGGAATTTAATTATATTCTGCCATTTATAATTTAAATAAAACGAAGGTAAAATTATGGAACTCTCCCCTATCGAAATAAGGTCGCAAAAATTTTCAAAAAAAATAAAAGGGTATGACGTAACCGAAGTCGATAATTTTCTTGAAATAGTCTCAAAGGATATGGAAAAATTATACGGCGAATATTACGGGCTCAAAGAAGAACTCGTCAAAAAAAATCAGGAGATTGCCGATTACAAAGAAAAAGACAAGTCTATCAGCGAAGCTATTCTTATGGTCCAATCCGTTTCCAACGACATAAAAAAGGCGGCAACAATGGAAGCGGAAGCTATAAAAAAAGGGGCTGTCGCCGAAGCCGAAAACATTATAAGAGACGCAAACAAAAAATATTTAGAAATAACTAAAGATATAGACGACCTGTTAAATAAAAGAATCGTAATGATAAATTCGATAAAAAACCTCCTTCAGACAAATACGGACTTAATAAACAGGGAAGCTGATAAAAACATGGAGGTTTCTTTTCCATCCGAGCGGGTTAAAATCGATATATCCGGCGCCTCAAAAGGCGAAACGGAAACCGTCGTTCCCAAAAACTCCGAAGAAAAAAGCTCGCCTGAAAGCAATTACGATTTAGCCGATTTTTTAAAAAACGGCGCGCAGCCTTCCGAAAGCGATAAGGAAAACGTCGTCGAAAAAAGCGAAGCCCCAGAAGAGAAAGACTTAGAGGAGCTTTTAGGGGATATCAATAAATTTACCCTTTAACCCTGCGCTCAAAAATGTTAAGAATAAAATAATTTGGCTATTGATATTTATTGTGATATACTTATTTTAAGCGGAGCATTACATATAATAGCATATTATATGGTGCGGTGCGCATACCGCATAAATAAAACTTAGATATACAGAGCATAAAAAACATGAAAATATTATTAGTCCAGCCGAATAATACAAGCGTAATAGGACTTAACAACGTATCTTTAATTGAACCTACCGGACTCGAAGCAATAGCCGGAAGCCTTCTAAGGGATGACCATACGGTAAAAATAGCCGACTTAAGAGCTATAGATTGCGACCCGGATACATATTTAGAAAATTCAATAAAAGAATTCAAACCGGAGGCGGTAGGTTTTTCCTGCTCTTTTACTCCCGACGTATATAGAACCATCGAACTTGCAAAAAAAGTAAAAAATGAATTCGGGGTACGTTATGTTTTTGTGGGTGGACATCATGTTTCCGTATATTCTTTCGACTTTAATGTTAAAGAGATAGACGCAGTCGTCGTAGGGGAAGGAGAATACACCATTAGGGAACTTGTAAACGCCTTTTCCTCTAATTTACCTCTGTCTAATGTAAAAGGCATAATATATAATGAAAACGGAAACCAGATAAAAAACCAGCCGAGGATTTTGCTTAAAAATATAAACGACCTTCCTTTCTTTGCAAGGCATCTTACTGAAGAATTTAGAAAAAAATATTACCTCGGTATAAGGACGTCGCTTGCATGTTTAGAAACCGCAAGAGGATGTCCGTTTAAATGCGATTTTTGCAGCGTCTGGAATTTTTACGAAGGCTCTTACAGGTCTAAATCTCCAGAAAGAGTCATCGCAGAACTTAAAGAAATCAAAGAAGATTACGTTCTGATTACCGACGACAATTTCTTCAGCGACGTAAAAAGGGCAAAAAAAATAGGGGAACTCTTAAAAAAAGAAAAAATATATAAACTATATACAATCCAGGCCAGAAGCGATACTATAGTAAAACACCCGGAACTAATTTCACAGTGGAAAGAGCTTGGTCTGTCAAACATTTTTATAGGATTCGAAAGCGTTGACGACGAAAAACTTAATACCATTAATAAAAGCAATTCATCTTTAAATAACGAGAAAGCTTATTATATAGCGAAAAAAAATAATGTCGCCGTTACCGCGTCTTTTATAGTATCGCCCGATTTTACAAAATTGGATTTTAAGAAATTAATAGATTTCGTGAAAAGGCTTAAAATAAGCGTTCCGGTATTTTCCGTACTTACGCCCCTTCCCGGAACAAAACTTTATAACGAACTGAAAGATAAATTAACTGTTAAAAATTATACGTATTACGATTTATTTCATCCGGTATTGGAAACATTTTTATCCAAGAACGATTTTTTTAGGGAATTTTCCAATCTTTACAGGACTTCTTATAAAAGCCTAAATTTGAGGGCAAACGATATTTTATTCGTAATAAGATATATGCTGTCGGGAAAAATGCCCTTGAATCATATGTTTAAGCTTAAAAAGTCTATGCGGTGTATTTCAACCCCTGAAACATACATAAATTCTTTACTTTTAGAGAACAAAAATTAATTATTGCAAAATTAATTTTCAAATATTATAATATTTATTTCATATTAATAAGAATAAGCACACTTTTAAGGAGGGCCGCATAATTGGTCAAAAAAAATTTTTTAAAAAAAATCGAACATCAGTTTCCAAAAAAATACGAGACGCTGATTATCCTTAACCCTGATATCGAAGAAAACAGGTTAAATCAGTTTCTTGATAAAATAAAGGACGTTATGTCTAAAAACGGAGCCGAATTTTTAGACTTCGAAGATTGGGGCGCCAGAAAACTTTCCTACGATATCAAAAAACTCAACAGGGGAAAATTTATATTAGTGCATTTTTCGGCGAAAGGTTCTTTCATACAGGAACTCGAAAGAAATTTAAGAATTTCCGACGACTGCGTCAGATTTCAAACAGTGGTATTCACAAAAGACATAGAACCGAAAAAAGAAAATAAGGAGGAAGCAGTAAATGAATAACTATCAGCATAAAAAAACTACAAAACCTGCCGGAACCGGTTTCATACGCAGGACATATACCAGAAAAAAAGTATGCAGATTCTGTGCGGACGAAAACTTAAAAATAGACTATAAGGATTCAAGGCTTATGAGAAATTTCGTCTCCGAAAGAGGCAAGATTATGCCAAGGAGAATTACCGGAAACTGCGCCTATCATCAAAGAAGGGTATCAAAGGCCATCAAGATTTCTAGAATAGTTTCTATAATGCCCTATACTTCCGTTAATATTTAATGTTTAAAACGAAAACGGTTTTTTTAAGTTTATTGCTTTCTTTTTTATTGTTTTTATTTATTATAAATTCAATATACGAGGGCACGTATTCTTTTATTAATCCCTTTTTTTATATATATTACGACATTACCCTGATACTTTTATTTTCTCTTATCGGACCCGCTTCGTTTATACCTATATTATTATCCGTTGCCGTTGCAGTTGGTTTCTTAATGGACTACGGCGGAGGGGCAGGCTTCAGCGGCTATTTTAATCACGTCGTTTTTGGACGTTTTTTTATATCGGTCATAATAATTCAACTTTTGATATTTGTCGTTATACCGTATATATTTTCCTATTTGATTTCAAAAGGATACGGGGCGGCTAAATCTATTTACATTCCGGTATCGGCTATATTCGTCGTATCTTTTTCTCTTGCGGCCGTTTACATATTCGCCGGTAAAATAGATATAATTTCGTCTTTAAATTATTTCTCGGGCAATATGGCGGAAAAGCTCATAGACGTTTATAATAAAATGGGGATGGAATATTTTACGACTCTGAAGATGAAGGCTTTAATTTCTAAACTCATGAAAATTATTTTTTTACTTTTGCCTGCAATATTAATAATTTTTTCATGGATGGGAGTCTGGCTCAGTTTTATATTTTTAAAAAAAATATCAAAAAAGAACAATGCTTTTTTTAATGGAATAAAGGAAAATTTATTGTTCTGGAGGTCTTCTGACTATTTTTTATTATTTCTTATAGCCGGAATAATAATTTCTATTTTTTCGATTGGCATATTTAAATATATAGGCTATAATATAATTTTATTGTCTTCTTCTGTTTATTTAGTCCAGGGGCTGACGATAATTTCTTTCTTTTTCAATAAATTAAATATAAATATTTTTTTAAGAATTCTTGGCTACATAATAATTTTTGTTTTCAGCAATCCAATAATTATATTTATTATAATGACCGGAATTTTCGATATGTGGTTTGATTTTAGAAAAATAGAAACTAACAAAAAGGGGGTTAGTATTTAATATGAAAATTATACTTAAAGAAGATGTACAAAATTTAGG
>JAJZYC010000063.1 GCA_021806125.1 bacterium | reverse complement strand
AAGGATTTTGAAAAAAACTTTACCGATTCTTTACCGCAAGAAAATATTCAAAAAACAGAATATCTTAAAAGTGTTTAAAATAGTGGTGAGCCGCGCGGGAGTCGAACCCACGACCACCTGATTAAAAGTCAGGTGCTCTACCTGCTGAGCTAGCGGCTCTTAAAATTGTAGGTACTTTTTATATTTATAAGGATAAAGGAAGAATTCTGGTCATATCCGGAAAATTATAATTAAGACCGGTAGCGGAATAAATGCCTAGACCGATAATAACTATAACGCTTATTACCATTACTATCCACATTACTTTCGTAAAATGCTTGTTATTGTCTTCCATAATTGATCTTCCCCCTGTCAATAAAAATTAATTTATTAATATTAATTTTCAAACTTTAATATCCTAACAAAAAAATATTAAAATTGCAAGATATAAATTGCATTAATCCGTATCGGCTCCGATAATAGATTCGGGAGTTGATTCAATTGACAATATAAGGACTAAAATTATATAATATTTGTATAAAAACTATTCTTCCAACGTTCCTGCATAATTGCATTAATAAAAACAAATGATATGTCGGTTTAGTATATATTTAATCGGGGACAAGAATTTTTTTAAAGACGAAAACAGATATCTTGAAGCATTAGACGCCTGTTTTTATAACGGAGTAGGAGCATTTCAATTAAGACAGAAGGATATCGGCATTAACGAGTTTATTAAATTAGGTGAGAAGGTTAAACCGATATTGAAAAAATATCCGGACGTAAAATTTTTTGTCAACGACAGGGTAGATGCGGCGTTAGCCCTTGAAGCCTACGGCGTCCATTTGAATATTAACAGCATTCCGGTTAAGGCGGTTAAGGAAAAGATTAAAAATCTCAAAATATTTTATTCTTCCCACTCTATAGAAGAAGCTGTAAAAGCGGAGAAAGACGGCGCTGATTTTATTACATTCAGCCCCGTTTACAAAACAAAAAATCAGGAATTTCAGCAGGGGGCTAATATGCTGGAAAGAGTTGTACGTTCCGTCAAAATACCCGTTTTTGCTCTTGGAGGTATTAATGAGAATAATCTTTCCGAAATAAAAAAAGCCGGAGTCGGGCATATAGCGGTCCAATCGGGTATATTAAAAAAAGAAGATATAGGCAAAGCCGTTAGAACATTAATCGATATACTAGGTGCAAAGTAAATCGCGCTGATAAAATAACGAAAGATAGTAAATTTATAAATTAAATATAGGCGGGCAAATAAACCATTTAATAATAAAATAGGGAATAATATATGGAATACATGAATCAGATTGAAGCCGCAAGGAAAAATATAATTACCCAAGAAATGAAATCGTGCGCCGCTGCTGAAGGCGTTTCCGCCGAAACAATACGCGGCGACATAATGGACGGCATGACGGTTATAACTAAGAACCGTTTAAGAGATATAAGCCCTCTTGCGGTGGGAAAAGGTTTAAAGACAAAAGTTAATGCCAATATAGGTTCTTCCGGGGATAGCCACAGAATCGAAGAAGAATTAGAAAAGTTATTCACGGCCATAAAAAGCGGAGCGGATGCCGTGATGGACCTTTCTACAGGCGGAAACATAATAGAATTCAGGCAAAATATCCTTAAAAATTCAACGGTTCCGGTTGGAACGGTTCCGCTTTACGAAGCATTCCAGCCTGCCATGGAAAACAGCGGTTCGAGCGGATTAAGTTTTATAGATAAATTTGACCCGGAATATCTCTTTGAAGTCATAGAAAGACAGTGCGAAGAAGGAGTCGATTTTATTACCGTCCACTGTGGGTTGACGTTAAACGCGATAAAAACTATGAATATGCAGACGAGGATTATGGGTATAGTTTCAAGAGGCGGTTCTTTGATTGCTTCATGGATGATAAAAAAAAATAAAGAAAATCCTCTTTACGAAGACTACGGCAGGCTTTTGAAAATTGCAAAGAAAAACGATGTTGTTTTAAGCCTAGGAGACGGATTAAGGCCGGGCTGTCTTAACGACGCTACCGACAGGGCGCAGATTACCGAACTTGTGACGCTTGGCGAATTACAGAAAAAAGCGCTTGAAGAGGGTGTCCAGGTAATGATAGAAGGTCCGGGGCATGTTCCGTTAAATCAGGTCGAAGCAAATATAAAATTGGAAAAAAGCCTTTGCAACGGAGCGCCTTTTTATGTGCTGGGTCCTTTGGTTACGGATATAGCGCCCGGCTACGACCACATAACAAGCGCAATAGGCGGCGCGATAGCCGCTGGCGCGGGAGCCGATTTCCTGTGTTACGTTACGCCGGCAGAACATTTAAGGCTTCCGTCCGTATCTGACGTGAAAGAAGGGGTTATAGCTTCTAAAATTGCCGCCCATGCTGGAGATATCGCAAAAGGAATCAAAGGCGCTCTAGCTATAGATATAGAAATGAGCAAAAACAGGCGTGCGATGAACTGGGAGAAACAGTACGAATGTGCGTTAGACCCTGAAAAAGCAAAAGAAATGAGAGCTTCCCTTCCTCTTAAAGACGATAAAGTCTGCTCTATGTGTTCTTCTTACTGCTCTATTAAATTAAACGCTTCTTTTAAGTAATTAAAATTAATTTATAAATTAATAAATTATAATGGATGAACTTAATAAAGAAGTCCAAAATATCAATCGTATTATTTCCGAAATTTACGGCGAGTTTAAAAATGCCCGTAAAGTTAATTATAATGAACAAGGTATAATTAAATACGATGCTTCCCATTTAGAAAGATTTGGTTCGTTTAAGTTTTTTAAAATTAACGGCGAATATATTTTAAAGCCTTTATCCGACGAAAATTTCGCACTAAAAAAATCGGGTGAAAGCGGAGCAGACGTTTATTCGCTGTCGCTATCCGATTTTATAGGAATAGACAATATAATCAAAGACGTTTTTAGGAATACTATGAAATTTGCTTCGGGTAAACCTGCAAATAACGTGCTTTTATGGGGCGACAGAGGAACGGGCAAATCTTCGCTTATAAGGGCGCTGGCAAAATCGTTCGGCGAACCGCCTTATATAAACAGGATAAAGTTCATAGAAATAGTGGAAGACACGGCGGAGCTTATATACCAGTTAATCACCGTTATTAAAACAAAACCGTACCGTTTTATATTGATTTTTGACGATATTGCATTCGACGCAGATTCTTTGTTTTATAAAAAACTAAAATCCATTCTCGACGGCGGGTTAGACGAACTTCCGGAAAATATCATTATTTACGCAACGTCTAACAAACGCCATCTTACAAAGGAAACGTTTTCTGTCGAAAAACCCGGCTCCAGCTTGATACATCCCGAAGAAGAAGCCGAAGAAAGCCTTTCTTTAAGCGACAGATTTGGCCTTACATACGGGTTATACAGTTTTAATCAGGAAACGTATTTAAAAATAGTTGAATTATATTTGAAAAAATACGGAGTTAAAACGTCTTCCGTAGATATGGACGGTATTAGGAAAAATGCCGTAAATTATGCGCTCATTAAAGGTTCGAGGTCCGGAAGAACCGCAAAACAGTTTGCTATAAGCTTAGTTAAAGATTAACGGAGTTTTAGAAACATTTTTTCTTGCAAAAATTTTCAAAAGTTATAAAATTTAGATAAGATATATTACTAGATTTAAATTAATATTAAATAAAAAGCCGTCAATGTCCGAAATAAAATATTCCGCCGGATACAGGCCGAAAATGTCTATTAAGGCTAAATTAGTCTTGTCCTTTTCTTTAGCCGTTTTAATCCCCCTGATTCTTTTAGCTATTGCAAATACCTATATATTCAGGAATCAGACCAAAAAAGAAAGCCTTAATAAAGTCAGGATTACGTTAAGCGGGGCGCAGAGGATTTATTATTCGCAGGCAAACCGCCTTAAAAACGGTTTTTTGATAAGCTCTTACAACCCTTATCTGATAAGTGCCGTTATTAATAAAAATATTTCTTTCCAGAATTCATTAATCAAATCGTACAAAGACGCTTTTAATTTTGCGGACTATATAGGAATAACCGACAAGGAAGGGTTTATTAAGGCATCTACCGGAGTAAGTCGAAACTTTAAGCCTTCTCTCGGAGGCATGATATTTGAAGCTTTCAGAACGGGTTTTCCCGTCGTAAAAACAGCGATTATAAGAAAACAGACCCTCTTGAGGATGGATATTAAAATGGCGGGCAACGCTTCCAATATGTTTCTGGTAACGGTAGTTCCCCTGTTTTACGGCGGACGCCCTATAGGTTCGATTTTCGGATTGATTAACTTAAATAACAACAGTTATTTACCCGAAACTATTTATAACGAATACCATTTGAAAACTGCCGTTTTTGCTTCCCTTTTTAATAGTCAGGTATGCCTTTCGACCTTAAAAATCCCCGGAAACATTTTCGGCGAAGGCTCGAGGCTTCCGGAAGATATCCATAATAAAATCAAAGACGGAAAGGATTTTATAAAGGAATTGAACTATAACGGAGAAACCATTTTTGCCGCATTCCATCCCATAAAAAATATAAACGGCAGGGTTATAGGTTCCATAGCCGTTTTTATTTCAAACAGGCGTTACGTCACATTATTCGGAAAGACGGCGGAGTACGCAATATTTATTATTTTAGTAGGCCTTGTTATATCCCTTGCCATTTCGTATTTTGCCTCCAAAGACACTTTAAATCCGATATCCGCCATAGAAACCGCCATTAAGGAATTTACTTCGGGAGATTTAGACACCAAACTGATTATCAATACAAACGACGAATTTGAAGGCATAGGCAGAGGTTTTACGGAAATGGCTATGACCGTTAAAGACAGGGAAGAAAGAATGCAAAAGTACAATTCATTCTCAGATTTCCTGGTAGGCTCTTTGGATTTCGATAAAATAATATCCTCGACTTTAAATATTTTAGAGGAACTGTTGAATATATCTTCCGGCATAATATACGTTTACAGCAAGAGCGGCAATTTTGCTACATCTGCGGAAGGACTGAACATAGATAATAACGAAACTAACGAAACGGACATAAAAACAAAAACGGACAAACCTGACGGCGAGGGCCTGTCCGTCGCATCGCCCGAAGGCGAAGAGGGTTTTCTGATACCCTGGCGGTTCTACGGCATAAGGAAATTCGCAGCCAATAAGATAAGCGCCTCCGAAGGAATGGCGGGGCATTGCCTTAAAGGCAGAAAGACGATATGGTTTAGAGATATTCCGGAGAACGCTATGATTTTAAAAGAAAAACTTTTAGAAAATGGCGGGGAAGGAATGGCTATGGATTACGGTTTTTGCGAAGTGTTTCCAAGAGATATAGTCTGGCTTCCTTTGTACGTCGGCGATATAAACATAGGTGTTTTGATGGTTTCTTCCATTCACGGATTCAAAAAAGAAGATATAATATTTTTAGAACATGCCGTTAAAGAGCTTTCGGTGGCCTTAGACAATGCAAAGATACACATGAAGATAAACGAGCTTTCTATTACCGACGAACTGACTGGGCTTTACAACAGAAGAAAAATGGACGAGGTTTTGGAATCAGAGTTCAACAAGGCAAAAAGATACGGGAGCAGTTTATCGGTTATGATATTAGATATCGACCATTTTAAGCAAGTTAACGATTTTTACGGACATAAGGTAGGCGATATAATTTTATCTCATATAGGTTATATTTTAAGGCGGAATATAAGAAACATAGATATTGCCACAAGATACGGCGGAGAGGAGTTCGTCGTAATTTTGCCGCAAACCGATTTTAACGGAGCTGTCCTTTCGGCTAAAAAATTAAAAAATCTGATAAGAAGTCAGCGGTTTACCCAAGTGACGGGCGAGGTTACTATTTCAATAGGAATCGCTACTATGCCGGACGAAAGAATAAACAGCATAGACGATATTTTAAAAATTGCCGACGATTTTCTTTACGAGGCTAAAAACAGCGGCAGAAACAGGATAATAGGCGAGCATAAAGGGAAAAAGGTAGAGATAGCGGGAGACGACGATGCCGATAATTTTTAATGATTTTCACTAAAATAAAATTGCTAACGCATTATTAAATAAATTATTATGACATGGAAAAAAATAATGCCGGAATAGATATAGGCGGAACAAATTTAAGGTGCGGAATATTAGGAGAAGGCGGGACGGTAAAGAGCCGGTTATCGGTTTCATTTCCAAAATCGTTGAACGAAGCCGAAAAACAGGTCGATTTCATAATAGGTAACGTTAAACAATTTTTATCGGCAAACGAAAAATACGGCGTTAAATCTATAGGAGTCGGAATAGCGGGACAGATAGATGATAAGACTGGCTCTGTTTTGTTTTCTCCCAACCTGAACTGGCATGAAGTTCCGCTAAAGTATATACTGGAAAAAGAAACCGGCTTGGACGTTTATATAGCAAACGACTTAACTGCTATTACTTTCGGGGAGTGGAAGTTCGGTTCAGGAAAAGGAGAAGATAACATTATATGTATTTTTGTCGGAACCGGTATAGGTTCGGGAATTATAATAGACGGGTCTTTATATTCAGGCTGTTCTAACGCCTCAGGGGAGATAGGGCATATAACTATTGTTTCGGGTGGAAGAAAATGCACCTGCGGAAACTACGGCTGTCTCGAGGCGTATGCCGGAGGACTCGGAATAGCAAATATAGCCAAAGAAAGAGCCGCCGCAGATATAAACGGCTTTAAAAATATAATAAATGCGGCCGGAGGCGGTATCGACGGAATATCTGCCGAAACTGTCGCAGATGCTTATAAAGCCGGAGATAAAAAAGCCGCAGAGTTAATTAGAGAAACGGGTGTTTACCTGTCGGACGGAGTAATAAGCGCGATAAATTTATTGAATCCCTGCGTAATAATACTCGGAGGAGGAGTTATAGACGGTATTCCAGGCCTGTACGACACGGTTAAAAACGAAGTGGGCAAAAGGGCGCTTAAGGCGTCGATATCAAAACTGAGGATATTAAAATCAGGATTAGGAGGAGAAGCCGGGATTATAGGCGCCGCAGGTTTAGCCGCAATGCACGCCATGCATTGCCTTTAAATATAAGCCTCTCCCTCTTCGTACGCAAGATTTTCGAAAGACGTATATTTATCGATATAGGAAAGTTTGACGATGCCGGTAGGACCGTTTCTCTGCTTGCCGATTATCAACTCGGCTATGCCTTTGTTTTCCGTATCTTTTTTGTAAACCTCTTCCCTGTAAACAAACATAATTAAATCGGCATCCTGTTCTATAGCTCCGGATTCCCTAAGGTCCGCAAGCTGGGGTTTCCTGTCCTGCCTCGATTCGACCATTCTGTTTAGCTGCGAAAGAGCTATTACCGGGATATTTAGTTCTTTCGCAAGGCCTTTTAAAGAGCGCGAAATATCCGCTATGGCCTGTTCTCTCGATTCTATGTTATGGGAAGCTTTCATAAGCTGAAGATAGTCGATAATAACTATTTCTATATTTTTTTCTCTTTTTAACCTGCGGGTCTTGGCTCTTAGCTCCGTTACCGTTATACCCGCGCTGTCGTCTATATATATTGGTATATCTTTGAGTATTTCGAGGGCTTTATATATGTTTTCTATGTCCGGATTATGAATTTTGCCCCTCCTCAGAAAGGAAGAGTCTATTTTTGCCGTCATAGCCAGAAGACGCGTAGCAAGCTGTTCTTTAGACATTTCGAGCGAAAAGAAAGCGACGGGGATTTTTTTGACCGCTATGTTTTTCGCAATGCAAAGAGAAAGAGCCGTTTTTCCCATAGAAGGTCTTCCGGCTATAATAATCAGGTCGGACGGTTGAAAGCCGTTCGTATATTCGTCCAGGTAGTTTAATCCGCTGTGAATCCCGGTAATAACATCGTCTTCATGCTTTTTTAGGGTAAGCTTTTTAAAATAATCGTATATTAGCGGATAAACTTCTACATAATTTTTGGGAGAGTCCTTTTCCGTTGCGTCGAATATAGTTTTTTCGGTAAAATCTATTATATTTTCTACGTCTTCGGTCTGTTCGTAGCATTTCTGCCTGATTTTATTAGAAGCGTTAATAAGATTCCTTAAGGTTGATTTTTCCTTTACG
>JAJZYC010000062.1 GCA_021806125.1 bacterium | reverse complement strand
TTATCCGAAACCTGAGCATTAATACCGACAGGATAGCAAATTTGTTAGATTTTTTTATTAAAAATATCCCGTACGACATTTCATCCGGCTTAAATAATGATATAAAGAAATATGTGCGCAATTTCTTTAATCATAATTATGATTATTTAACGCACCTGAAAACGGATGCAATTATTTTATTCGATGGATTTTTAAGGCCGTTTTTGGAGTCTATGGCTATTGACCTGAGGAGTAAAGATAGGCAGAGCATTGCCGAATATACTGAGGACGGCATCGATAATTTTGAGAATATCTGTTCTTTTTGCGGCAGCGAGCCTTCATACGGTTTTTTAAAATCCGACGACGAAACGCAAAATTATTTAATGCTTGAATGCTCGAAGTGCGGAAGCACATGGAGATATTACAGGGTTCAGTGTGTTTTTTGCGGCGAAGAAGATCCGTCAATGTTGGAAATTTTCAAATCCGATAAATATAGCGATGCCAGTTTGCGATACTGTAAGATATGCGGAAATTATTTTAAGATAATTGACCTTAGAAATAATCAAGCTCTTATACCCGAAATCGAGGATATTCTTACCATCCCTTTCGATATCTGGATGCGTAAAAATATGCCCTTAGAAATTTCGGCAAATACAGCTTCTGACATACCCCCTCACTCCTAAAGGCGACGGCTTTATGGCACAATAATGGTAATGCTCCAAAAATTTCGGATATTTGCATATTATTAATCCATCCATGGATTGTAGTTTATGGTAACATTATAAATATAAATTACAAATATTTCTTGCTTTTAAGTCCGATATTATTTAAAATTTTTATAGCAATATTTTAATTTTATTTTATCGGATATTTTTATATAAAAATAAATGATTTCGGCACTACAGCCTATATCGATTAACTTCGGCACCGACGGATTCAGAGGCATCATCGGGGATAATTTTACGTTTAACGCCGTCAGCCGCATCAGTTATTCATTGGCAGAATATTTAAAAGATAATACTTCAAAAACCGTTGCTATAGGTTACGATACAAGGTTTTTATCTAAAGAATTTGCCGCCGCCGCCGCCGAGTCTCTTGTTTCTTCGGGAATAAAAGTCGTATTGAGCGATAATTTTTGTCCGTCCCCCGTTTTATCCTACTTCGTTAAATACAAAAAATGCGCTGCCGGCGTGATGATAACCGCGAGCCATAATCCTTATATGTTCAACGGATTAAAATTCAAAAGCCCGTTCGGCTCTTCTATGCTTGAATCCGAAGTAAAAAAAATAGAAAAAATAGTCAACGGTTCCGATTTTAGTAAAAAAAGCAAAGGCAAAAGCTATTATGTCGGCCGGACCGAATTAGATTATCCGGACAATAATAATTTTCAGTATGCCGATTTTAAGAAAGATTACATACGCCGCATAATTGATTTAACTGAATTAGATAAAGCAGTAGGCGGGGGGGATAAAGATTTATTAAAAACGTTAGAAGTTGTTATAGACCCGATGTTCGGCGCCGGCATAGGATATCTGTCTTCCGTATTAAAAAAATTTTCTATTAAACATAGCTCTATAAACAATGCCGTCAATCCCGCGTTTCCAGGATTGAATCCTGAACCGATAGACAGCAATCTGCATAAATTGAAATCGTCTTTGAAAAAAAAAGGTATTAAAAATAAGTTTGCGGTCGGTTTTGCTACCGATGGGGATGCCGATAGAATAGGTGCGGTAGATTGCGAAGGCAATTTTATCGATTCCCATAAAATTTTTTCGATAATTTTAGATTATCTAATAAAGGAAGGCCGTTCAGGCAGCGTTGTTAAAACCGTTTCCGTATCTAAATCTATAGACGATATCTGCAAAGAGCATAATATCGAACTGCATGAAGTTCCGATAGGGTTTAAAAATATTGCCGCTCTTATGACGAAAGACGGAAACGATGTATTTATGGGCGGCGAAGAATCCGGCGGAATAGGTATAGCTTCTCATTTACCTGAAAGGGATGGTATTTTTAACGCGCTTCTGCTCCTTAAAATTATAATTAAAACCGGAAAAAACTTAAATGAGATTTTAAACGGCATATTTAACGAACCTTATCCTTATTCGTACGTTAGGGAAGATTTGCATTTGGATGACAACAGGAAAAGGCGTTTGATAGAAAAACTGAAAAGCGGCAGTTTCGGCATACCGTTTAAAAATAATTTGGTTTCTTCCAATTTTATAGACGGTTTTAAGTTCGGATACAAAGACGGTTCATGGCTTTTAATACGCCCTTCCGGGACGGAGCCCGTCCTAAGAATTTATGCGGAAAGCAAGGCTAAGAAGAAAACGGAAGGGCTCATAAATAAAGTAAAGATGGAAATAGGCGGTTTATAAAAAATCTATTTTTAGAAAAAGAAAAAAAATGTTATAATGCTTAAATTATTTCTTAAAATTTAAATCTAATATTTTTATTTTTCAGAGGAAAATCTAAAATGAGTGAAATTGTCGATGTAAAAGGGAGGCAGATTTTAGACTCGAGAGGAAATCCGACTATTAGCGTTAAGGTTTCTTTAGAGAGCGGTATGAGCGGCTTTGCCTGCGTTCCTTCCGGGGCATCTACCGGAGAATACGAAGCCTATGAAAAAAGAGATAACGACAGTTTGGTTTATGGTGGAAAATCGGTTCATTCCGCTATAGAAGGAATTAACGATATCATAGCAAAATCTTTAAACGGTATAGACAGTTATTCCCAAAGACTGATAGACGACATAATGATGAATCTTGACGGCACCCAGAATAAGTCTAATTTGGGTGCAAATGCAATTTTAGCCGTTTCGCTGGCTACTGCGGTTGCTTCGGCAAATGAATTGGAAATACCTCTTTATCGTTACTTAGGAGGTATAAATACTCATGTTATGCCTGTTCCTATGATGAATATTCTAAACGGCGGAAAACATGCAAACAATATGCTTGATTTTCAAGAATTTATGATAGTTCCCGCCGGAGCTAAATCCTTTGAAGAAGCCCTTAGAATGGGAGCGGAAGTTTATCAAAAACTTAAAAAAGTTTTGGACGACAAAAATATGCCTACGGCTGTCGGCGATGAAGGAGGATTTGCGCCGCAGCTCCAGAACAATATGGAAGCGATAATATTAATAATGGAAGCCATAGAAAAAGCAAGATACCAGCCTGGAAAGGATATTTTTATCGCCTTAGACCCTGCGGCAAGCGAGTTTTATGCCAACGGCAAATATACGCTTAAAGAAGCAGGCAAAAAAACCGTGCTTGAAGCAGACGAGATGGTTGCAATGTATGCAGGTTACGTCGAAAAGTTTCCTATCATATCTATAGAAGACGGTATGGCGCAGGACGATTTCAACGGATTTTCCCTTTTGCTTAAAGAGCTTGGAGACAAAGTTCAAATAGTAGGAGACGACCTGACCGTAACAAATCCTAATCGCATAACAAGGGCAGTCGATTCCCATTCGATAAACTCTGTCTTAATAAAATTAAACCAGATAGGTTCTTTGTCTCAAACATTAGATGCCATAGAATTGACTCAAAAAAATAATATGAGCGCCGTTATTTCCCACAGGTCCGGAGAAACGGAGGATACTTTTATTTCCGATTTATCGGTTGCCGTAAATTCCGGATTAATTAAAACCGGCGCGCCTGCCCGTTCCGAAAGGGTAGCGAAATATAACAGGCTGTTGCAGATAGAAGAAGAATTAGGTGCCAATTCTTTATATAAAGGGCTTAAAGCTTTTAAAGGCGCCGGAAGCCGTTTAAGTTAAAACAAAAATAACCATAAAATTAAAACAAGGAGGCTGTTATGGCTTTTATTATTACTGATGAATGTATTGCTTGCGGAGTCTGCATTCCAGAATGTCCGAACAATGCGATTGCCGAGGGAGATATATATGTTATAGATCCCAATCTTTGCACCGAATGTTACGGATATTTCGATACCCAGCAATGCGCTTCGGTTTGCCCCGTCGATTGCTGTATCCCTGATGAAAACCACAAGGAATCGAAAGATGAACTTAAGGCAAAGGCGATGAAGGCGCATCCGGATAAAAAGGACTGGAAATTCTAAAATTTTTACGCTTTATTAAATTACGGGTAGAAGGATGGCAATGTTTGCCATTGCCATCCTTCTACCTATATGCCGTTAAAAATTTTTAGAATAAAATATGTCCATTAAGAGAGAAAATATAAAAAGATACGAACTAAACTCTTTAGATAAATCCGAACCGTGGCGGCTTTTCAGGATTATCGGAGAATTTGTGGACGGATTCGATATACTGCCGTCGATATGTCCTGCCGTAACTATATACGGAAGCGCAAGAGTTAAAGAAGACGGCGTCGTATATCAAAACACTAAAGATATTGCTTATAAACTTGCGTTAAAAGGATTTTCTATAATTTCGGGAGGCGGTCCTGGGGTTATGGAAGCAGCAAACAGAGGTTGCAGGGAAGCTAAGGAACAGCATAATTTAAACGTAAGTTCCGTCGGATTAAATATTAAGCTTCCGCATGAGCAGACCCTAAACAGGTTTGCCGACGTTACGCTTGAGTTCAAATATTTTTTCGTCCGAAAAGTTATGCTGGTAAGGTATGCTTCCGCATATATAATGATGCCCGGAGGTTTTGGAACTTTAGACGAACTTTTTGAAACCGTAGAACTGATACAAACCAATAAAACAAAGCCGTTCCCCGTAATATTATACGGTTCGGACTATTGGACGGGCTTAATAGACTGGATTAAAAGCAATACCTTGCACAATTCCTACATCTCCGAAAAAGATTTCAACATAATTAAGATAATGGACGACCCGGACGAAATAATTAATTATATATTAAATTTCAATTTATAACAGCGGTAATTAAGCAAGGGCTGCAATAAAATATGATTAAAAACGATATATGGATAGAAAAAATGGCGGAAGGCGGCATGATAAGGCCTTTCGAAAATTCTCAAGTCAGGGACGGCGTTATATCTTACGGCGTATCTTCCTTCGGGTACGATTTAAGAATATCGAACGAGTTTAAAATATTCACCAATATAAACAACACCGTCGTAGACCCTAAAAATTTCGACCCGAAATCGTTTGTAGATTTAGTGTCAGATGTCTGCATCGTTCCTCCAAATTCTTTTGCTCTAGGCAGGTCGGTAGAATATTTTAAAATCCCGAGAAATGTGGTAACTATCTGTCTTGGAAAATCTACTTATGCAAGATGCGGAATAGTAGTTAACGTTACACCGTTCGAGCCTGAATGGGAAGGGTACGTAACGCTGGAAATTTCAAATACTACGCCTCTTCCGGCTAAAATTTACGCCAATGAAGGTATTGCCCAGGTTCTTTTTTTTGAAGGAGAAGAGCCGAGAACGTCATATAAAGACAAAAAGGGCAAATATCAGTCCCAGGTCGGTATAACCCTCCCCCGCCTTTAAGAATAAATTATTTTATTACTCTTTTTCTTATAAAGAAAACGGAAGCGTAAAAAAATATAAGGGCGAATAATATTATAACCGATAAATAGGCCGACAACGTCAAAGGATTTATTCTGCCTTCGTCCAGCATTCTCATAATGCTTACCGTATAATATAAAGGCATAATATAAACGAAATATTTTACTAAATAAGGAAGGGATGAAACCGGATAAAATACTCCCGAAAAAAGAAACATCGTAGATACTGCAATAGTAAAATAATAGGAAAAAAAATCGTAAGACGGCGAAAACGACGTTATTAAGAGAGATAACGAAGAAAATAGAATGCCGTTTAGAACGATAATGACCGGAATAAAAAAAACGAAAGGGGATATAATCCATCCAAAAGCGGTACCTATTATCAAAACTGCCGCTCCGCTCATAAAGGCCTTTGCCGTTCCCCAGAGGATTTCTCCGGCGACTATGTCTTCTATTCCAACCGGCGTAAGAAGAATAGCTTCGTATATCCCGTTTGTAACCATTCTAGTATATGCGCCGAACGTAGATTCGAATGCCGCGGCATACATCGACGACGATGCTATTATCCCCGGAACGATATATTTAACGTACGATATTCCGTTTATGCTGTGTATAAACTTGCCTACGCCGAAACCGAGTGCGGCAAGATATAAAAGAGGTTCAAGGATATCGCCTATTACGCCCGGCTTGTAATATTTAAGCCAGACCATATAGTTTCTATAAAAAACGGTAAAAGACTTTGAACTTAAATTGGAATTTATACCGGCTATTTTTTTTATTATTTTCACTTAATTTTTAGCGATATCGAGAAAGATTTCTTCTAAAGATTTTTTATTTAGGGTAATATCGTTAACCGCTCCGCTCATTACGATATTACCGTGATTTAATATTATCATATTTTTAAAAAGCTTTTCGGCTTCTTCCATATAGTGGGTGGACATAAGAATAGTAACACCTTTTTCGTTCAAAGTTTTTAATCTGCCCCAGATATTCTGCCTGTATTCCGGATCTAATCCGCTTGTAGGTTCATCCAGTATGATTAATGAAGGATTATTTATCAACGCCCTTGCTATCATAAGCCTTCTTCTTAATCCGCCGGATAAATCGGCAACCTTAGAATATTTTTTATCTTCTAAATCGAAAAAGAATAAGATTTCGGCTGATTTTTTCATAGATTCTTTTCTATGCATTCCGAAGTACATAGAATATATTAAAAGGTTTTCATAAACGCTTAAGTCTTCGTCTAAATTATCGTCCTGAGGAACAATGCCGAGGTTATATTTAATCTTTTTATAATCGTATTTAAGATTAAGGCCTTCTATGCCGACAAAGCCAGAATCGGGGATTACTATGCCGTAAAGTATTTTCAAAAGGGTTGATTTTCCGGCCCCGTTAGGACCTATGAGTCCGAAAAAATCCCCGTATTTTATATTAAAAGTGAGATTATTTAAGGCTTTAAGCCGGCCGAAATTTTTCGTTAAATCTTTTACGTTCAGAATATAATTTTCCATAGTATTGTAGTAGGATGCTGTTAATGAATTAATTATATCATGTTTGATATTAATAATAAAAAAAATATAAAATTGAGAAAATAAGATTAAATAGATAATAAATTTTAAAAAATAAAGAAAATCTAATTTAAATTGACTTATTTTAAAAAATGCTTTATAATTCCAATAATCATAGAAAGATTTACAGTATTGTTTTTTTAAAAACATAAGTGTATATTAAAAGAGTTAGCACTCAAACAATATTAGTGCTAATTATTCGGCCTAAGGCTTTTGCAAGAAACTAAAATAAATTAATAATTTAATAAGGAGAAGAAGTTTATGAAAGTTAAACCCTTACAGGACAGAATCTTAGTTGAAAGACTTCAGGAAGAAGAAAAAACAAAAGGAGGATTATTTATTCCGGACTCTGCTAAAGAAAAGCCTATGCAGGGTAAAATCGTAGCCGCGGGAAACGGCAGGATTACTGAAGACGGAAAAAAAATTCCCATGGACGTTAAGGTGGGCGACATTGTTTTATTTGCGAAGTATTCCGGCAACGACGTTAAAATCGACGACAAAGAATACCTCATTATGAAAGAAGACGACATTTTAGCTATTGTCGAAAAATAACAATCTTATACAAATTTAAATAATTTAAATCCAAAGGAGTAAAATAATTATGGCAAAAGAATTAAAATTTTCATCGGAAGCCAGAGCCGAAATTCTTAGCGGCGTCAATGCACTTGCAGATGCCGTTAAAGTTACGCTTGGCCCTAAAGGAAGAAACGTTGTTATCGAAAAATCGTTCGGTTCGCCGACAATTACCAAAGACGGCGTTACAGTTGCTAAAGAGATCGAATTGTCCGATAAGTTTCAAAATATGGGCGCCCAGATGGTAAAAGAAGTCGCCTCGAAAACATCGGATACGGCCGGAGACGGAACTACGACAGCAACCGTATTGGCGCAGGCTATTTACAAAGAGGGCGTTAAATACGTTACCGCAGGAGCAAGTCCTATATACGTAAAAAGAGGAATAGACAAAGCCGTAGAAGAAATAGTTAAAGAGCTTAAAAAGATATCGAAGCCTATTCAGGACCAGAAAGAAATAGCGCAGGTCGGTACCATATCGGCAAACAACGACGAAACTATCGGTTCTA
>JAJZYC010000061.1 GCA_021806125.1 bacterium | reverse complement strand
GTGGGAAGAGCGGGCTTAATTAACAAAGATTCCCTCATAAAAGGATTAAAAAGCGGCAAAATTAAGGGAGCCGGTCTTGACGTATTTTGGGAAGAACCGGTTCACGTAAGCGACGAAATATTTCATTTCAACGTTATAGCTACGCCGCACATAGGAGGTGCTACATACGAATCTATAACCGATATTTCCCGCATATGCGCGCAAAATATAAACGGGTGGATAAATAATGGAGATTTAACGAACTGCGTAAATAAAAATTTAATCTAAAATAATTTAATAAAGGAGATTGCTTCGCTACGCTCGCAATGACGGATAACCGCTCGCAATGACGGATAACCGCTCGCAATGACAAAGCAATAAAGGACTATTATGGAATATAAAGATACTTTGAACCTTCCGAAAACCGATTTTCCGATGAAGGCAAATTTAAAGGCCACCGAGGAAAAATTCCTCAAGGAATGGGAAGAAAGCGGGCTTTATAAAAACATAATAGAAAAGGCAAAAAACAGGCCTAAAACTTTTATACTTCACGACGGCCCTCCCTATGCCAACGGCCATATTCATTTAGGAACCGCGTTAAATAAAATATTAAAAGATATAATAGTCCGTTTTAAGCTTATGTCGGGATATTACGCGCCTTTTATCCCCGGGTGGGACTGCCACGGGCTTCCTATCGAACATAACGTAGATAAAACCTTAAAGTCTAAAGATTCGATTTCCAAAAGCGAAAAAAGAAAGCTTTGCCGCGAATATGCCGGCAAGTTTGTAGATATTCAAAGACTGGAATTTAAAAGGCTCGGAAGCATAGGCAGATACGACGTCCCTTATCTTACAATGAATTACGCATATGAAGCAAATACGGTCAGGAAGCTTGCCGATTTTATAAAAAACGGGGGGCTTTACCGGGCGAATAAGCCGATATACTGGTGTTCGTCATGCAAAACGGCTCTTGCCGAAGCCGAGGTTGAATATGCCGAAAAATCTTCGCCTTCCGTTTTTGTTAAGTTTAGAATAAATTCCAGCCTCGAAGATATTATCGATTATTCTAAAACCGGAGGCAAAGACGTTTTTGCCGTAATCTGGACTACGACGCCGTGGACTATTCCGTCCAATCTTGCTATATCTTTACATCCAGACTTCGAGTATTCTTTTGTAGATAACGGGAAAGAAATTTTTATCCTCGAAGAAAGCCTCGCCGAAGAATTGATGAAAAAATTCGGATACGGCGAATTTAAAATAATAGCTAAAACAAACGGGAAAAACCTCGAAAATAAAACAGCCCGTCATCCTTTTATAGACAGAAATTCTTTGCTTATACTCGGTTCCCATGTAAAAAAAGATGCCGGAACGGGCCTAGTCCATACCGCGCCCGGCCACGGCGACGACGATTATGCCGTAGGGCTTAAATATAATCTGCCGGCTTATGCTCCGATAAATAACGAAGGAAGATTTTTAAAGGAAGTAGATACGTTTGCGGGAATGCACGTGTTCGAATCTAATCCGCACGTTATAGAAAAACTCAAAGAAGTAGGGGCGTTAGTCCTTGAGGAAAAAATAGAGCATTCTTATCCCCACTGCTGGAGATGCAAGCATCCGGTAATTTTAAGGTCCACTAAGCAGTGGTTTATTTCTATGGAAATAAATAATTTGCGGAATAAATCGTTAGACGAGCTGGAAAAAGTAAAATGGATTCCCAAATGGGGAATAGACAGGATTTCCGGCATGCTTGAAACGAGGCCGGACTGGTGCGTTTCGAGGCAGAGGTCATGGGGCGTTCCCATAACGGCATTTTACTGCAAGAATTGCGGCGAAGCATATATAGATTACGAACTTGCGCTTAAAATAGCCGACGAATTCGAAAAATACGGCGCCGACGTCTGGTTCGACAAGCCCGCCGAATATTTTATAAATTTAGGCAAAAAAGACGTAAAATGCGGAAAATGCGGCTCTAAAGAGTTTGAAAAGGAGGAAGATATACTCGATGTTTGGTTTGACAGCGGCGTCAGCTATTACTGCGTTCTTAAAAACGACGAAGAGATTAAATCCGCGGGATTTCCGGCAGATTTATACCTTGAAGGCTCCGACCAGCACAGGGGATGGTTTCATTCCAGCCTTCTTATCGGCGTAGGAACCGGCGACGGAGCGCCTTATAAAACAGTTTTAACACACGGATTTGTAGTTGACAGCTCCGGCAAAAAAATGTCCAAATCTCTCGGCAACGTCATCAGCCCCGATGAAATAATAAATAAATACGGCGCAGATATTTTGAGGCTGTGGGCGGCTTCCGAAGACTATAAAAACGATATGAGGATATCTCAGGAAATAATACTAAGGCTTTCCGAAGGATACAGGAAGATAAGGAATACCCTGCGTTTTATGCTCGGCAATTTATACGATTTCAATGAAACAGGCGATTCGGTAAAATATGAAAATTTATCCGAGTTGGACAAATACGCGTTGCATAGAATTACGCTTCTTTCGCAGGATATTTTAAGATATTACGAAAATTACGACTTTCATCTCGTTTATCAGGGGATTTATAAATTTCTAATAGAATTTTCTTCTTTTTATTTGGATATAGTCAAAGACACGCTTTACGCGGAAGGAAAAAATTCGGTAAAAAGGCGGGCAGTGCAGACCGTATTTCATTATGCGCTTAACGTATTTATAAAGTTTCTTTCGCCCGTTATTCCTTTCAGCGCTTCGGAAACTTGGGGATATTTTAAAAAACAGGCAAAGCCTGAGAGTATTTTTTTCGAAAAGTTCGATGAACCGGACGGCTCTTATCAGAATTTTGAAATAGAAGAAAAATTCGATAAACTTATAGAGATTAGAAATATAGCTTTAGCCGCTCTGGAAAAGGCGAGGGATAGAAAATTTATAGGAAGTTCGCTTGAAGCAAAAGTCGTTTTAAAAGCAAGTCAAGAAGATTACGATTTGTTAAGCAAAATAAACGCGGACGAATTAAAAGATTTATTTATAGTATCGGGAGTGGTTCTGCAGAAAAAAGAACCGTCGGAAACCGATATAACGGAAGCCGAAGTCGAAAAAGCAGACGGAGAAAAATGCGCAAGGTGCTGGAAATACGATACTTCGGTCGGAAAGCACGAAGATTATCCCGATATCTGCGGTAGATGCAGGAGCGTCGTCTCAGAGATTACAATTAACTGACAGCAAATATTATCATGAAAAAAAAGATAATTGCCGCAAATTTTAAAATGAACAAAACGGACGAAGATATAAAGAAGTATTTTGCCGTTTTTCTCGACCTTATTAACGGATTAAAAAATAAAACGTCTTATGACGGTTTGGACGCCGAGCTGATATTTGCCCCTCCTTTTACTTCGCTTTTGGAAACGCATAAAATTATAGAACCGTATTTGGATTTTATTAAATTATCGTCGCAGAATGTTTATTCCGAAAAAAGCGGGGCATATACCGGTGAAATTTCTATCGATATGATTAAAGCCTGCGGTTGCGTTTATACGATAATAGGGCATAGCGAGAGGAGAAATATATTTAAGGAAAGCGATGAGCTGACAGGCAAAAAAGTCGAGGCGGCTTATACCGGCGGCGGGGTGACGCCCATATTATGCGTCGGAGAAAATTTAGATATAAGAAAACAAAACGGACAGGAAAGATTCGTCGAAAATCAGCTTTCCGCGGCGTTAAATTCTATTAAAGGCAGGAATACATCTTCTTTAATAGTCGCCTATGAACCCGTATGGGCTATCGGCACGGGTATGAGCATAAAAGCGGACGACGGCGAAGCTATGCACGGTTTTATTTACGATTATTTGAAAACGGGGTTTTCTATAGGCGAATTAAGGGTTATATACGGAGGAAGCGTAACGGAAGCAAATATCGAAGAGCTCATAGGCAAGCCTCATATAGACGGCGTTTTAGTGGGCGGAGCAAGTTTAGACCCTCAGAGTTTTTACAACATATTTAAGCTGGCTGTAAAATAATGGGACGGATTTAAAACCTGTTCCCTAATAAAAAAGGAGGAAAATTATGAAATACGTTATTCAAACGTCGAACGGAACAATTAATCCCGGTCTTTTAATGAACGTTATTAAAAATATAAGCGCCATAGGCGAAACCGAAGAAATAAACGTTGTGGTATTCGGCCCCGCAGTCGTCGCCCTGCTCCATCATTCCCAGCTAAAAGAGCAGTTGAGGGCGGTTCTTAACGATAAAGTAAACATTTTCGTTTGCCGCAATGCCATGAATATGTTCGAACTTAAGGACGGCGATATACCGGATTATGCAAAGATAGTTCCCGCAGGCGTGGAAAAAATAGCAAAACTTTCAAAAGAAGGATGCGCCTATATAGCGCTGTAATATGAGCAAACTTATACAGCCGCCTAAAGGGACAAGGGATTTTCTTCCCGAAGAAATGATTTTAAGAAGAAAGGTCATGGAAACCATAAGGGAGTGTTTTGCCCTTTACGGATTCGTCGAAATAGATTCCCCGGTTTTCGAATATTTCGAGCTGCTTTCTAGGAAATGCGGAAGCGAAATCGAAAAAGAGATATACGTTTTCGAGGATAAGGCAAAACGCAAACTGGGTTTAAGGTTTGAATTTACTTCCCCCTTGGGGCGTTATTACGCTACCAACTCCGAAAAACTTACCAAACCGTTTAAAAGATACATAATAGGCAAAGTTTACAGATACGAAAATACGCAGGCGGGAAGATACAGGGAATTTTATCAGGCGGATGCCGATATCGTAGGTTCGTATTCTATGAACGTCGAGAACGAACTGCTTGACCTTGCCGTTTTTACCCTTGAAAGGTTGGGCATGGGAAACTACGAGATAGTTATCAACAACAGAAAAATACTCGACGGCATAATTAACGCCGCAGGCATAGACGAAAGCAAAAAAGACGCAGCGCTGAGGGCATTAGATAAAACGGCGAAAATAGGAGAAGCCGGGGTAATTAAAGAATTTAAAGAGAACGGCATCGGCGAAGAAAATTACCGTTCGTTTATGAGGCTGATAGATTTAAACGCCGAATCGGAAGACTCAAAAAAACTGGCGGCCTTAAAAGAACGCATTTGCGCGGATTTAAAAGACGAATCTATTAAAAATAAGGCAAACGAAGGCATAGAAGAGCTTTCGGCTATAATTGGAAACGAGCGGAAAGTCGAAACCCGGGAAGGCTCAGGCGTTATAAAATTCGACCCGCTTTTAGTCAGAGGGTTAGGCTATTATACCGGACCTATTTTCGAGATAAAATCGAAAGACGTCGCCATAGGAAGTTTTGCCGCAGGCGGCAGATACGATAATCTCGTAGAACTTTACGGCGCCCGTCCCGAAGGCGCGTGCGGAATATCGTTCGGCGTCGAAAGAATAATAGATATCATTACCGAAAGGGATAAAGACATATTGAAATCATTTTCTTCGCCGGTAAAGGTTTATATAATTTATTTAAGCGAAAACGAAAAGATATTTGCCTTAAAAACCGCAAAATTTTTCCGTTTAAAAGGAATTGCTGCCGAATTATCCGTTTCAAGCGAACACAATATAGGAAAAGAGATAAAATACGCCGATAAAAAGGGCATAGAATATTTTGTAGTAATAGGCGAAAAAGAAGCCTCGGAACAAAAGCTCGCCTTAAAAAACCTTAAAACGAGAAAAGAAACAGCCGTTTCCGCAGAAGAAGCCGCCGAAGTAATCAAACGCAATTAAATTAATTATCGGCTAAAAAGTTATATTAATTTGCATGTTTAAATTTTTTAAAAAAAAGCGCGATAAAACGGTTATAAAATCGGAAATAATAATAAGCGGTTTTAATATTACGGTTTTAAAAAAAGATATTAAAAATCTTCACTTAAACGTACTTCCGCCGGACGGAAAGGTAAGGGTTTCGGCGCCGAAGAGAATGGACGACCGGTCCGTCCGCGTTTTTATAATATCAAAACTGCCGTGGATAGAAAAACACGTAAAAAGATTTAAAGTGCGGCCGAGAGAAACTCCTAGGGAATATATTTCGGGTGAAAGCCATTATTTTAAAGGAGAAAAATATTTGCTCAACGTTATCGAATACTGCGGAAAACCTTATATAACGATAAACAATAAAAAATATATAGATTTTTACGTAAAGAAAGATGCGCATTTAGAGGAAAAGAAAAAAGTTTTTTTACTCTGGCAGAGGGAAGAATTAGCAAAAGAGCTTTCCGGCATATTTAATAAATGGCAGGAAATTATGGGAGTTTCTGTGGAAGAGTGGAGAATAAAACGCATGAAGACGAAGTGGGGCACCTGCAACACTTCAGCAAAAAGGATATGGATAAACCTGGAACTCGCTAAAAAACCGGTTTATTGCATCGAATATATCGTCATCCACGAATTGGCGCATCTTATTGAGAGAAATCATAATAAAAAATTTACGGCGGTTATGGATAAATTTATTCCTCAGTGGAGAAGCTATAAAAAAGAATTAAACTCTTCTTTTTTAAATATTGCATGATCCCGGTGATTCACAAAACTATTCCGGCAATTTTTTAGATAATCTATTTTTCTATTACTCCGAGCCCTCATATTCGTTTGACTTTTTTAAAATAATGGTTTAAAATTAATCATCGACCGCTGTTTGTAAAAATTTAACCGCCGTTAGTTTTTGTTCAAACTCTATAATACAAACTGCTTCCACTAATATAATTTATCTTAGTTATAAATCTATAAATTTTATGAAACAATTTAAAAAAGTATTGATAGCCAACAGAGGCGAGATTGCTTCGAGAGTTATCAGGGCTTGTAAAGAGCTCGGCATTAAAACCGTTGCAATTTATTCCGAAGCCGACGGACAGGCTCTTCACGTAAAAAAAGCGGACGAGGCTTATCTTGTGGGTCCCGGTCCGATATCCGGATACCTTAATATCAACAGGATAGTAGATTTAGCAATAAATACTGGCGCCGACGCCATACATCCAGGATACGGATTTCTGTCGGAAAATCCGAAGTTTCCCGAAGTATGCGAAAAAAGAGGCGTAATATTCATAGGCCCGTCCTCCCGGACTATAGCTATGATGGGAGACAAGATAGAATCCAAAAGGCTTATGAAATCGGTTGGAGTTCCGGTAGTCGAAGGATCGGAAGGCGGGGTCGAATCGGAGGAAGAGGCTGTTGGGGTCGCCAATAAAATAGGCTATCCGGTTATGATAAAAGCTTCGGCGGGCGGCGGAGGAAAAGGCATAAGGATATGTTTTAACGACGAGGAGCTGATTAAAAACTTTTCTATATCCCGTTCCGAAGCCGAAAAATCGTTCGGAAATCCAGAAGTTTTTATAGAAAAATACATAGAAAAGCCGCACCATATCGAATTTCAAATACTCGCGGATAATTACGGCAACATTATACATCTCGGCGAAAGAGACTGCTCTATACAGAGAAGGCACCAAAAACTGATAGAAATAGCACCTTCTCTCATACTTAACGAAGAAATGCGCAAAAAAATGGGCGAATCGTCTATAAAAGCCGCACGCGCCTGCAACTACCGCAATGCAGGAACAATAGAATATATTGTCGATAAACACGGAAATTACTACTTTATGGAAATGAACACCAGGATACAGGTGGAACACAGCGTTACTGAAATAGTTACCGGAGTCGATATAGTAGGAGAACAGATACAGATAGCTATGGGTAAAGAGCTCGACATTAAGCAGGAAGACGTTTCTATGAGAGGGTATGCCATAGAATGCCGCATTAACGCCGAAAATCCCAGAAAAGATTTTATTCCCAGCACAGGAAAAATCACTGCTTATTATTCTCCGGGAGGGATAGGAGTGAGGATAGACGGCGCCGTTTATAAAGATTACGTCATTCAGCCTTTTTACGATTCGATGATTGCAAAACTGACGGTGAGCGGCAGAACTTGGGAAGAGACAGTGCGAAGGGCGCAGAGGGCGCTGGACGAATACGTGGTAAAAGGCATCAAGACTACCATACCGTTTCAGCTTAAAATAGTTCAGGACGAAGATTTTTTAAAAGGCAACTTCGATACGCATTTTATAGACGAAAGGCTTTATTTGAGGGACTATAAATTGCAAAAAGACCCTTTCGACCGGATACTTGCCATATCGGCGGCCATATCGGCTTATTACGGAATTTAGTATAATATAAGTAAAAAGGTAAAAATACAT
>JAJZYC010000060.1 GCA_021806125.1 bacterium | reverse complement strand
TACCGTAGGAGCAGGCGTTATAACAGAGGTCATAGAGTAATATAGAACGGAATTAACAATAGAACGGGGACGGAATTAATTCCGTCCTTAAAAAGGGGAAATAATATAAATAATGAGAGAGATAATAACGCTGGCATGCGGCGAATGCAAGCAAAGAAACTACACTACTACAAAAAACAAAAAACTTTCATCGGAAAAATTATCCGTAAAAAAATATTGCAAATTTTGCAAAACACATACGGCGCACAAGGAAACAAAATAAAAATTTTAAAATAATAGGCCAGTAGCTCCAACGGCTAGAGCATCGGACTCCAAATCCGAGTGTTGGGGGTTCGAATCCCTCCTGGCCTGCCAGTATACATATAATTTAATGAGAGAGAATATCAATACGGGAATATTAAAAATGAAGAGCAATCCTGTTTCGGATTTTATAAAAAAAACAAAACAATATTTGTACGAGGTTAGGGCTGAACTCGGTAAAATAGTATGGCCGGAAAAGGATAAAGCGACTAAGACGACTTATGTCGTGGTCATTTTTATAGTACTTGTTACCGCCTTTCTTGGTCTTATAGACGTATTTTTTTCTAAAATATTTTCGTATTTTTTTTCAAATTTAGCATAAATTAAATTTAAAAATAAAATAAATAAATGAGCAAAGAAGAACAAGAAAAAACGGAAGAAAATATCGAATCCGCTTTAGAAATAAATGCGGAAGATGTCGACGGCGCAAATTATGTCGAAGAAATAGACGAAGTTCCTAAAAAATGGTATGCCGTCCATACTTATTCCGGTTTCGAGGATAACGTCAAACTTGCGCTTGAAGAAAGAATCGCTTCAAGCGGTTTCAAGAAATATTTCGGCGACATAATAGTTCCAAAAGAAGATATTATCGAAAAAACCGCAAAAGGCGGAAAGAAAAAAGTTAAAAGAAAATTTTTCCCCGGTTATATTTTCGTAAAAATGAACGTAAATACCGACTCGTGGCACTTACTTAAGGCTACTCCAAAGGTTACCGGATTTGTAGGAGACCAGTTAAATCCTATGCCCGTTGACGAATCCGAAATGGAAAAGATAGTAGCGCAAATAACCGAAGGCGTTAAGAGGCCAAAAGCAAAGATAGAATTTTCAAAGGGAGACAGCGTTAAAATCACAGAAGGTCCATTCTCCGGTTTTAACGGCGTAATTAACGAAATAAAACCGGATAAGAGTAAGCTTGAAGTCCTTGTTTCCATATTCGGCAGAGCTACTCCGGTAGAATTAGATTTTACTCAAGTGGAGAGGAATTGACATTATTAACGGAAAATAAACAAGAGGATAAAAATTATGGCGGTAAAAAAAATTCAGGCTATGGTAAAATTGCAAATCGTTGGAGGCAAAGCTAATCCGGCTCCGCCGGTCGGCCCTGCGCTTGGTCAGCACGGCGTAAATATAATGGAGTTCTGCAAGCAGTTCAATGAAAGAACTAAATCTCAGGAAGGAACTGTAATACCGGTTGTTCTGACGGTTTATGCGGACAGGTCGTTCGATTTTATTTTAAAAACACCTCCTGCCTCAGTAATGCTTAAACATGCTGCAGGTATAGAAAAAGGCTCTAAAGAACCAAATAAAAATAAAGTTGCCGTCTTAAACAGGTCAAAAGTTATGGAAATAGCAAAAATTAAAATGCCCGACCTTAATGCAAATGAAATTGCTCCGGCAATGAAAATCATTGAAGGCACAGCGAGAAGTATGGGCATAGATATAACCGATTAAATATTAAAGGAGACGATACCGGTATGAAAAAAAGAGGGAAAAAATATATCGATGCATTAAAAAATGCCGAGATTGAAAATAAGTATTTAGCGTTGGAAGATGCATTAAAAATCGTGGTTGATTCCCATCATGTAAAATTCGATGAGTCAGTCGATGTTGCTATAAATCTTGGGATAGACGTTAAAAAAAACGACCAGCAGGTTAGAGGGTCGGTTTTGCTGCCTCACGGAACAGGCAAAATGGTTAAGATTCTTGTTTTTGCAAAAGGAGAAAAAGAACGGGAAGCACTGGCCGCCGGAGCCGATTATGTCGGACAGGAAGATATGATAGCAAAAGTACAGCAGGGTTTTATGGATTTCAACAGAGTCGTTGCAACGCCCGATATAATGGCAAGCGTAGGAAAACTAGGAAAAATATTAGGACCTAGAGGTTTAATGCCTAACCCAAAAGTTGGCACTGTTACTTTTGATGTGGGCAAAATAGTAAAAGAACTGAAAGAAGGCAAAATAGAATTTAAAGCAGAGAAAAACGGAATTTTGCAGGCTTCTATAGGCAAGGTTTCTTTTGGCTCCTCCAAGCTTAAAGAAAATTTTATGGCGCTCGTTGAAATCGTCAATAGATTAAAACCGGCTTCAAGCAAGGGCGTTTATGTCAAAAAGGTTTCCTTATCTTCTACTATGGGCATAGGCGTAAACATAGATACTCTCAAATTAAGAAATAATTTGATATAAATAATAAATAAAAATTTAATATCGTCAATGACGGCAGGTTTATAAATCCCGCCTAGACAAAAAGAGCTTTATTGACCTGATTTTCTTTTAAATCGCTCTTAATTTTTTGTTGACGTATTAGAAAAAATTTAAAAGAAAGGAGGGGAGAAGAAAATTGAAAAAAGATAGGAAGAATCAAGAGATTGAATCTTTGAAACATAACCTTGAATCAAATCAGGCTGTTTTTATAAGCAGGTATCAAGGATTAACCGTGGAAAAGTTCAGTCTTCTAAGAAGGCAAATGAGCGGCAACGGGGCGTTACTCAAAGTTTTTAAAAATACATTGAGTAAAATAGCCTTTAAGCAAACTTATGCCGAATCGCTTTCGCAATTTTTAGACGGGCCTAATTTTTTAGTATTTACGAATGACGCGCTTGCAGTTTCAAAGGTGCTTTCGAAGTTTGCGCAGGAAAACCCTGACAACATCGAGATTAAGGCAGGTTATTATCAAACGATTCTTGATAAAGGCGCAATAGTAACACTTGCTACATTGCCTTCCAAAGATGTTTTAATCGCTAGATTTATGTCTGTTATTAAATCGCCTGAAATCCGTTTAGTTTTCACTTTAAGGTCGCCTGTCGTAAAATTAATCAGAACGCTTCATGCCGTAGAAGCCTCAAAATCTGCTGCGTAGTGCAAATTTTAAATTAATCAAATAATTTTTTAAACTTTAATTTTAATAATTATCGGAGGAAAAATAATGGCTATAACAAAAGAAGATGTTTTAAGTTACATAGAAAATGTTTCCATAATCGAATTGAACGAATTAATAAAAGCAATCGAAGAAAAATTCGGCGTTAAAGCTGATCAGTTTGCTATGGCGGCGCCTGCTGGAGGCGGTGCTGGAGCAGCCGCGGCACCCGCTCAAGCAGAAGAAAAAACGGAATTCGACGTTATTCTTGCAAATGCCGGCGCCAATAAAATTCAAGTTATTAAAGTAGTCAGGGAGCTCACAAGTTTAGGATTAAAAGAAGCCAAAGATTTAGTCGATGGAGCTCCTAAACCTGTAAAAACCGGCGTTAATAAAGAAGATGCGCAAAAAATGAAAGCAAAACTCGAAGAAGTCGGCGCTACCGTTGAAGTTAAATAAATTAAAATATAATTGTATTTAAGTTATAAAAACGGGAGTTTAAATTTAAATGTCAAAAGCAAAATCGGAATTAAATATAGAAAGTAATAACCCTATAATTTTAAGAAAGAATTTTTCTAAAATTAAGAAGGTAATTAGCAATCCCAATCTTCTTGAGGTTCAGAGAAAATCTTACGAGAGATTTTTGCAAAAAGATTTATCCCATGATAAGAGACTTAATAACGGACTTGAGGGAGTTTTTAAGTCCGTCTTTCCTATTGAGGGGCTTAATAAAAATTTTTCTTTAGAATTTAAGGGTTATACTATCGGAGAGCCAAAATACAGCATATTCGAATGCAAACAGAAAGGGCTTACCTACAGCGCCTCCCTCAAGGTCCTTTTTGACCTTGTGACTTTCGAACCTAATATGAATCCTAATGATAACGATTCTCAAAGGGATATTAAAGATATTAAGGAGCAGGAGATATATTTTGGCGAAATTCCTTTAATGACTCATAACGGTTCTTTTGTTATAAACGGAATTGAAAGAGTTATCGTGAGTCAGTTGCAAAGGTCTCCCGGAGTTTTTTACGACAGCGATAAAATAAGAAGTCATGCCCAGGGCAAGCCATTTTATACTGCAAGAATTATACCTTATAGAGGTTCATGGCTTGATTTTGAATTTGACCAAAGGGACATGATTTTTGTCAGAATAGACAGGAAGAGGAAATTTCCCGCTACAATATTGCTTAAAGCGGTAGGATATTCTAAAGAAGATATTCTAGAAAGTTTTTATCAGATAGAAACATTTAAGATAGAAGGCGGGAAATATTTCAAGAAAATGCCCAAAGATTTTCTTGTTTTTACAAGGGCATATGAAGATATAGCGAATCCTAAAACAGGCGAAGTTCTAATCAAAAAAAACAGAAGGATTACGAAACATCTTATAAATAAACTTGAAGAAGCAGGCGTTGAATTTCTGCCATGCGATGAGTCGGATATTATAGGTAAATATCTTGCGGCGGATGTAATTATAGGCAAAGAAGTCGTTTCAAAGTCAGCGCATCCGGTAAACCAAGCCCTTTTAGAATCGTTTAACAGCATAGGCGTTAACGAATTTAAGGTCTATTTCATAGATAATATTAATGTTTCCTCGTCGGTTCTCGAGACTATTCTTGCGGATAAGGTTAATACTAAAGAAGAGGCCATTACAGATATCTATAAAAGGATGAGACCAGGAGAGCCTCCGAATATTTCTTCCGCTACGGCTTATTTCGAGAATATGTTTTTTAACCCAGAAAGATATGACCTTTCAGAAGTGGGAAGACTTAAAATTAACAACAAATTAGGTCTTGATAAGAGTTTGAACGACAGGGTCTTATCTCCCGACGATATTATGAACGTTTTAAAATATTTGATGGAGTTAAAGGACGGCAGGGGTTCAATCGACGATATAGATCATCTAGGCAACAGAAGAGTAAAATCTGTAGGAGAGCTTCTTGAAAATCAGTTCAGGATAGGGCTTGTAAGGATGGAAAGGGCAATAAAAGAAAGAATGACTGCCCAAAAGTTGGATTCGCTGATGCCTAACGATTTGATCAATCCAAAGCCCGTAAATTCATTAATGAAAGAGTTTTTCGGCAGGAGTCAGTTATCTCAATTTATGGATCAGACAAATCCGCTTTCCGAGGTTACGCACAAAAGGAGACTTTCTGCCTTGGGTCCGGGCGGCCTTACCAGAGAAAGAGCCGGATTTGAAGTTAGAGACGTTCATCCGACTCACTACGGAAGAATATGTCCTATAGAAACGCCCGAAGGACCAAATATAGGACTTATAGCTTCTCTTTCTTCTTATGCGAGAGTCAACGAATACGGTTTTATCGAAACGCCTTATAGAAAAGTAAAGGTAACGGAAAACGGCGCAGAAGTAACGGACGAAGTCGATTTTTTAACGGCCATGGAAGAAGAAAAGTACGTAATAGCCCAGGCTAATGCTGAAATAGATAAAAACGGGTATCTTAAGCACGAATTGATCCCCGTAAGAAGAAGCGGAGAAACTGTAATGGTTTATCCGAACGAAGTAGATTACATAGATGTTTCCCCCATGCAGCTTGTGTCCGTTGCAACTTCCTTAATTCCTTTTTTGGAAAATGATGATGCAAACCGTGCCCTTATGGGTTCTAATATGCAAAGACAAGCGGTGCCTTTATTGATGCCGGACCCCCCGCTAATCGGAACCGGAATAGAGAGAATAGTTGCCAAAGATTCCGGAGTATGCATCACGGCAAATCAAACAGGTACGGTAAATTATATCGATTCAACAAAAATAATCTTGACGTCAGACGGGAGCGATTCAAGCGACGGCGACGGAATTAATCATGAATACGATCTTGTCAAATTTCAAAGATCTAATCAAAATACGTGCCTAAATCAGAGGCCTTTAGTAAAGGTTGGAGAAAAAGTCGTTTCTGGTCAAATTATAGCGGACGGAACTTCGACCAAAGACGGCGAATTAGCTCTTGGCCATAATGTTCTTGTGGCATTTATGCCTTGGAACGGCTATAATTTTGAAGATTCTATATTAGTAAGCGAGAAATTATTGCACGAAGACGCTTTTACGTCCATTCATATTGAAGAGTTTGAAGTAGCATGCAGAGAAACAAAATCCGGCAAGGAAGAAATAACATCCGATATTCCGAATATAAGCGAAGATGCCCTAAAGAATCTCGACGAAAACGGGATTATCAGGATAGGTGCCGAGGTTAAGGCTCAGGATATATTAGTCGGAAAAGTTACGCCAAAAGGCGAAACCGTTCTTACACCCGAAGAAAAACTTCTTAGAGCGATATTCGGCGAAAAAGCCAAGGAAGTAAAAGATACTTCATTGAGGGTGCCGCCTGGAGTTTCGGGTGTAGTCGTAGATATAAGAATTTTTTCGAGGAAAGGAATTGAAAAAGATTTCAGGGAAAAAGAAATAGAAGACAGTGAAGTCGCTAATTTCATAAGGGAATTAGAAGAAAAACAGCAGTCTATTTTAAACAATGCCCTCCAGAAGATGAGGCATCTTGTAATTAATAAAAAATGCGGAGTAAATGCAACGTTATCTTCTGGACATAAGCCCGTTCATGTTAAAAAAGGCGATGTATTTAACGAGAATACGGTCTCAAAATTATCTAAAGAGGACATATTTAATATAGAATTTGAAGGAAATACTAAAAGTCTCTATGATAAATTAAAGAAAATAGACGATGAATCGATGGAAGATGTCGATCTATTAAAGTCATATTACGAAGATAAAATAGAAAGAGTGCAGAGAGGCGATGAGCTTCCCCCAGGCGTTCTTAAGACCATAAAAGTCTATATTGCTATTAAAAGAAGGTTGTCCGTAGGCGATAAGATGGCTGGAAGACACGGCAATAAAGGCGTCGTTTCCAGAATACTGCCGGTAAACGATATGCCTTTTATGAAAGACGGAAGGATAGTGGACATGGTATTGAACCCGTTAGGCGTTCCGTCCAGAATGAACGTAGGTCAGGTACTTGAGGTACATTTAGGTTGGGCGGCGCATAATCTTGGTATTCAGATAAATAAAATTATAGAAGATAATTTCGGTCCGGAAGCTGTAAGGCGTAAATTGCTTGAAATATTCGGCGAGCCTACTATGGCTCATTTCATTAAAGGATTAAACGATGATGAAGTTATAGAATTCGCCAAAAAATATAAAAAAGGCGTTTATATGGCGACCCCTGTTTTTGACGGAGCTAAAGAAAGCGATATAAAAAATTACCTTAAATTGTCCGAAGTAGAAGAAACTGGACAGGTTACGCTATTTGATGGAAGGACGGGGGAGCCGTTCGACAGGAAAGTTACGGTCGGTATTATGTATATGCTGAAACTGCATCATTTAGTCGATGATAAGATACATGCAAGATCCACCGGTCCATATTCCTTAGTCACCCAACAGCCTCTAGGCGGGAAAGCTCAGTTTGGGGGACAGAGGCTTGGAGAAATGGAGGTATGGGCTATGGAAGCTTATGGAGCGGCGCATACTCTCCAAGAGTTTCTTACCGTCAAGTCCGACGATTCTGTCGGAAGAACAAGAATGTATGAAGCAATCGTAAAAGGCGATACCTCATTTAAGGTCGGATTGCCCGAATCTTTTAATGTTCTTATTAAAGAATTACAAAGCCTTTGCCTTAACGTTGAGCTTTTAAAGGAGGGAGAAAATGTCGTTTGATGAAAATTTAGAAGAATATAATAATAAAGACGGCGATGATACGCTTACGGTCAGTTTGGATGATATTTCAGAGGATGAAGAAGATATAGAAGCTGCAGGAGAAAAAGAATTAGACCTTAAAAAGTTATTTGACGGCGTTAATAAAGGCGATTTCTTTTTAAACGACCGTGAAGGAATTAAAGACCCTCTTAGTTTTAATTCTATAAAACTTGGCATAGCTTCGCCAGACGCTATAAAAAAATGGTCTCACGGCGAGGTCAAAAAACCGGAGACTATTAATTACAGAACATTGAAACCCGAAAGAGACGGTCTTTTTTGCGCAAGGATT
>JAJZYC010000059.1 GCA_021806125.1 bacterium | reverse complement strand
GCGCAAAAACTATAGATATAGAAGAAGCTATTAAAAACGGCTCTATGCCCATATCGGTAAGCCTCGCGAAGGCGCTAGCCGAATCGTTGGTATGAAGCGTCGAAAGCACTAAATGCCCCGTCATTGCCGACTGTATAGCAATTTCCGCCGTTTCCGAATCCCTTATTTCGCCGATCATTATAACGTCCGGGTCCTGCCTTAATATATGTCTTAATCCTTTAGCGAACGTAAGTCCTATCTTGTTATTCACGTTTATCTGGGAAATGCCTTTAATCTGGTATTCCACCGGGTCTTCAATAGTAAGGATGTTTTTGTCGGAATAAAGTTTCATAACCTCGTTTATAAACGAATAAAGCGTCGTAGTTTTTCCGGAACCGGTAGGCCCCGTCGAAATAACCATTCCGGTAGTTTTAGAAAGGGCGGTTTTTACTGAAGGCAAAAATTTTTCGTCTATGCCTACTTCGGTTATATCGTAAATATTTAACGATTTATCTAAAAGCCTTAGGACTACTCTTTCCCCGAAAATAGTCGGCACTATAGAAACCCTTATATCGATATTTTTATTTCTTGCGACAAGCTGGATCCTGCCGTCCTGCGGAAGCCTTTTTTCGGCGATATCGAGCCCCGCCATAACCTTTATTCTAGAAACTATGCTGTTTTTTAAATTGACATGCGGCCTTAATTTTTCGTTTAGTGAACCGTCTGTCCTGAATTTTACCGACAGATAATCCTGAAAAGGCTCTATATGAATGTCGGAGGCGTTTTCTTTAAGCGCTTCGAGTATTATAACGTTTATAAACTTTATTGCCGGCGCTTCCGAATTTTCGTCTATTAAATCTATGTGCTCGAAACTTTTTAAATCGTTGGCCGGCCCACTGCCGGATTCTGTACCACCCGCGCCTCCGTCTGAAACCCATTCTCCTCCGTCTTCTCCATTATACCCGTTTACGCCTTTTATGCCGCCTAAACCGTTTTTACTATTTTTAATAGAATCTAAGCTGGTATCGTAAATAGAGTTTATAAGGTTTATCAGTTCTTCTTCGGGTATCACAACTACGTTTTTATCGGCGATATCTAATTTCATCAAAACGTCGCTAACGACATCGAAATTTTTAGTATTTTGCGTAACAAAGATATTGCATAACGAATTATCTTGAAGCGGAACTGGAAGAATTAGATTTTTTTTAAGATATATGGAAGAAAAATTTTTCCTTATAATACGACGGACATTCTCATCGTTAAATTCTTTTAATTTTTGGAATTCTTTGAGGGAATTCATTTTTGAGTATATTTTAAAATACGTTGATTTTTACTTTATTTAGGTTTTTAGTGTAGTTTTAGCCTTGGCTTTAATTGTGTAGTTTCTTATTATTTTTATTATTATCGGCTTTTGTCTTAATATTTGTCTTAATATTAGACGGCTTTATATAATCCGGAGAAACTATAACCATTTTTCTTGCTCCCGGAAGCGGCTGTTTTTCTTTTTCTAATGACGCCAGAAATTTCTTGTTATGTTTATTGGTAATACTTACGAGAGTTTTAGTTGACGAAATAATTTTAGGCGATATAAGTATAACGAGATTATCTTTTTCTACAGAGCTGTTTTTATCTTTAAACAAATAACCTAACAAAGGTATATCGTCAAGGAGGGGAATTCCGGTCGTGGAATTATTGACGGTATTCTGAATCAAGCCGCCTATAATAACAGTCTGGTTGTTTTTTATCATAATCCTCGTTTTTATATATCTGTTCGAGGTCGTTGGCCCTACTTCGTTGGCGTTTAAACCTGAAGGATTCGGAATTATGGAAGAAATTTTAGCATATATTTTTAAAGTTAAATAATTTCCGGAATTTATGGTCGGCGTAATTTGAAGTTTTACTCCCACATTTTGCCTTTCTACCTGAGTTACGATATTTTGCAGTTCAAACTGGCTCGTAGCCGAAGACGTAATAAAAGGAACGTTTTCGCCGACCATTATGGACGCTTTCTGGTTGTCCAACGTCAACAAATCCGGAGCGGATAAAACATTTACGGCAGAGTTTGTAGCAATAAGCTGGAACAGGGCGGCGAACGAAGGCACAGTTTCCGAAACGCCGTTAGGTCCGATTGGCAGGGTTATGGATCCTCCTGCGGCTCCGGCAATCAATCCCGATGTCGTAAAAGGATTGGACAAAAAGCTCGATATGCCCTGGCTCATATTGTAATTAGCGTCTCCGAAAAAATTTCCCTTAAATCCGTAATACTGGCTGCCTATCTCCGAAGATTTAGTCAGGTTAACCTCTGCTATAATAACTTGAACGAATACCTGCTTTCTTTTTTTATCGAGTTGTTTAATTACTCTCACGAGAGAGACGTATTGCGCCGGAGTAGTTTCTATTATAAGCGAATTTTCATCTTTATCCGGTATTATAACCGCTTTTCCTATAACAGATACTCCTCCTCCTTCAGCCGTTGCCGAAGCCGAGCCAGATATAGCGGAATTCGGCCGTCCTTTTAAAAACTGGGGCCCCGCAGGTCTTATAGGCGCGTTGCCGGACCGTTTACCCGATTTTACAAGCGTTTTGGCATGAGAAATCATATTAGTTAAAATTTTAGATATAGTTTTTGCTTTTGCGTATTTAAGTTTATACACGTAAGTCTTTAGGGTCTGATTATTTGAACTTACGTCCAAAGATTTAATAAATTTAATAATTTTTTTAAAATTTGCGGGGGTTGCCATAACGATAATGGAATTTAGGGAAGGATACGGAATAATCCTTACGAACTGTGAGTTAATATTAGGAATAGAAAAATTCGCCGCAACAGAACCCGTATATATCGTATTTAAAACAGAAGCTATTTTAGAAACTTTTACGTATTTTACCGGAATAACGCCGATTTGCTGTCCGTAGTCCGGAACGTCTAGAGCTTTTATTATTTTGTCGGCTTTTCTTATATCTGAAGCATAGTCTGTGATAATCAGCGAATTAGTCAGCGCATATGTTTGAATATTTGCCGAAGGCGAAAGCAGAGGCATTAAAATATTTGCCATACTCTGCGCATTCATATAATCTAAACGTATTATCTGGGTTTCGAATTGATGTCCGCTTAAGCCTTCTACATTAACCGGAACTGCGCTCTGTCTTGCCGAAGACGACTGAACTATTTTATAAACCCCGTTTCTTTTAATAATCGCATAGCCTTTATAGGAAAGCGCCGTAAGAAAAACTTTATAGGCTTCGGCGGTGGTAATTTTCTTTGAAGAAATAATCGTAACTTTTCCCTGAAGTTTCCCCGAATATATAAAATTTTTATGTGTAATCTTGGATATAAAATTCACTAAAGTCGGTATGGAAATATCCCTGAAATTTAAATAAATATAACCTTTTTTTGAAAGAATATTGTATGCTGGATATTTTGGCGAATGTTTTGTTTCTCCACCTGAATTTCCTAAAGCGCTGGCTGTATTTAAGGAAAATATCGTTGATATAATTAAAGCGGTAAGAATAAATGGTATAATATTAGCTGTTTTGAGTAAGCCGAATAATGATTTACGCATTTTGTATTTTAAAATAATTTTTTTATTAATATGATAACAATATAATTTATTAAAAAAAAATTCAATAAAAAAAGCTAATTATGTCAAGCCAAAATAAAAATGTCCCCTTTTTTCCGATTCAACGGGTGTCATATCGGCGAAAGCTGGGTCTAGTATTTATTAGATGTTGAAGCAGTCTATAACGGTGATTTAAGTTATTTTAGAATTTTCAATTTAAAATAAAACTCCCGACCACGCAATAACACAGTCGGGAGTAGGAGAATAAATAGAAACCTTTTTTCATTACACAACCGGAAATTGCTGTTTCAAAGCGCTTATCATAGCTGGGCTTAACTGTTTCAAAAGCACCGCGTTATACGACGCATTGTATGGAACGGCAGTTTGCCCTGCCGGCGGATTCGACAGGTCAACCCACTGGATTGATTTATCTCCGGTGTTGTCTTGAGGCCTTGACGGGTCCATACTGGGAACGGTTACGCTACTCATATCTATAGGCTGAAAGGTCGTTAAATCGAACGGCGGTATAGCATTGTTAACAGCCGTAGAAGAAGCGGCGGGTTTGCTGGAATAATAAACCGGGTTTATCGTATTCAATTGCTTATTTTCTTGAATAATTTGCTGAACCGCAACCGAATATCCGCGCGAAGTTGCGGCGGGCGTTCCTTCGGCTACGGACGGGTCTACGTTCGTAGTAACTATAGAAACGGTATAATCGCTGTTAAGATATATTTCGAAAGTGCGGAACTGCTGAGGAAAATCCCTTAACGACGAAGTTTCGACGTGCCAGAATCCCTGTTCCGGTGCATTTGCCGGGTCAGGCGATACAAACGCCTTAACCGTATTAAGATGCCTGTGCCCTGCTACCCACATAAGAAGATTGGTACTGTTTTGAAGCGTATTGACCAATCCTTGAAGGTCGACGGCATTCTTATATTCCGGCGCGGTATTATATTCGTTCTGCCACCACTCCATTTCAGAACCTATATCCATAACGCCAATAGGAATATGGGCGGCTATTATCATAAGCTGGTTGTTTGCCTGACCGTCGCTTAGTTCTTTCTGCAGCCATGCCCAACGGTTTGCGTCTAAATAGCCGTGTCCGTGAATATCTCCTGAACCGTCTAACGGAGACTGAACGTCGTCAAGCACGATAACCTTTAAGGGAATATTCGATTTAGGAAAGAAACTGTAGCATGCAAAATCGCTGCTCTGCCCTGCTTCGACGAGATTAAATCCGTGTCCGACGGGAGTCGTATCCGTGTTAAAAAATTCCTGAATCCATTCGGAGTTGGTCAAAGAGTATCTGTTGGCGTCGGCCGCTATGACGGGAGCGCTGGAATAAAGACTGAGAGGCCCTTCGTCTATAATTTGGCCGTAAGGAGACAGGCCGTTGAATACGCCTTGATAGTATGTAGGGGTAAATATTTTTAGGTTTTCCATATTAAATAGGGCAGGGTAAAAACCGGCTAAATTATCTGCTGAAATAGACGGCACTAAAATATCCGGCACGTTCCACACGGTATCGGCAAGATAAGACTGCCTTAATCCGAGAGACGGGTCGGCATCGACGGGAAACGAACCTAGAAAAAATTTATCGTGGTTGCCTATCGCTTGATACCAGGGAATTGATTTATCTAAACCCGCCGCCTGATAAGGCATCTGGTAATCTATTGTTCCGGCGCCGAGATTATCGCCTGAACTGGGGGTAATAACTTTTCCGTCTATAACGTCTATGTACCATCTTAATTCCTTATAAGTCGTGCTGTTTGCGCAGTCTCCTAAAGATATGCCGAAATCGAAAGCGTTAGTCTTGTGAAGAGCGTTTATCGTCTGAACGGCGGCATCTAAAACTTGAGTAGTACACATCATTACGGGCGAGTAAATCGGAACGTTATTATGAGCGAAAGGGCTTTCTTCCTGTAAATAAATAAACTGGTTCGGCGCTTCTTTGTCGGTGATATGAATGTCTGATATAGTAAAGAAATTTACAAATTTAAAGGTCGTATTGGACGCGGGAAGTGCATAACCGGAAGACATAATGTCGGTTCTGGTCTGTGCCGGAAGCGGCGCTCCGAACGTCCATGTGCCGTATCCCAACGCGCCGTATTGAGAAACATCCTGAAGCTCAGGCATTGTAAGGCCGGGTCCGCTTTTATCCGGATTCAGAGGGCTGGTGGTGCTATTGCCGTCTGTATATAAATATATCGGGAAAGAGAGCATTCTTTGAAGCGTAGTTTGAACATTGGGGTCAATGGGGTAACTTTGTATTTGCGTCTGCGACCCTCCGCTGCTGCCGCATCCGGACAGCGAACCTAATCCCAAGGAAGCTAAAGAAATGTATCCTATCGTCCCCGCGGTATATTTAAGAAAATCCCTGCGCGTAAATTTTCTTTTCAATATCGAGCATGCTTGTTTCTTGTCTTCTTTTTTTTTCATTGTCATTCTCCTAAATTATAAAGTTTAATTTAAGTTAAAAGTTACTCCGCGCCCGGCCATTGCGGCCCCGAATAAGGGAAATACTGCGGCCCTTTAGCGGCTCCGACATATTCCTGAACGTTGCTGTTGGCCGCGCCCGTTCCGGAGGCTCCATTCCCGTAATTCGTAACCCATACGTTTCCCGCCGAGTCTATGGCTATGCTGTAAGGTTGATATCCGGTAGCGAAAGTGTTTATAACGGCGCCGGATGGATTAAGCTCGGTAACGTTGCTTACGGAAGGGATATTTCCTACTGGCCTGCCGTAACCGTTTGACACCCATACGTTTCCTGCGGAATCTATTGCTACGATTTCGGGATAAGTTCCGGCGACGTAAGTACCTATAACCGTGCCAGAGGGGCTAAGTTCCGTAACATTGCTGTCGCCCGGAGCAGTGCCTACTATCCCGTTGCCCTTATTAACGACCCATATATTACCGGATGGATCTACGGCTATGCCTTCGGGATGGCTTCCTGCCACGTAGGTGGCTATAAACTGGCCGGTGGAACTCAGTTCGGTAATATTGCTATTGGTTAAACCGGTTCCGGCGGTTCCGTCGCCTTTATTCGCAACCCAAATGTTTCCCGCCGAGTCTATGGCTATGCCTCCCGGAGAACTTCCGGCAACGAAAGTGCCTATAACTGCGCCTGTAGGGCTAAATTCCGTAACGTTGCTGTCGCCTACGGCCGTTCCCGGGGTCCCCGCTGTTCCGGAAACCGAGCCCCAGTTTGTTACCCAAACGTTACCCGATTTATCTATGGCTATGCCTCCGGCTGGATAAGTTCCTGCAACGTAGGTACCGATAAGAGCGCCGGAGGGACTAAGCTCGGTTACGTTACTGTCACCCGGGGCTAAACCTGCCTTTCCGTCTCCGTAATTTTCGATCCAGACGTTACCGGATTTATCTATTGCCATGCCTACAGGAAACGTTCCGGCAGCGTAAGTACCTATAACCGTGCCGGAGGGGCTAAGCTCGGTAACGTTGCTGTCGCCTACGGCCGTTCCCGGGGTTCCGTTGCCCGCGTTAGCTACCCATATGTTTCCAGAGGAGTCTATGGCATTGCCGAAGCAATATGTTCCCGCAACATAGGTGTTGATTGATGCGCCGGAAGAACTGCTTCCTCCTCCGCAGCCGGAAAGAATCATGGAAGCTGATATTAGAAAAAGGCTTAAAGTAAGAAAAACGTAATAGCGGTTAAAGCGGATTGTAGAAAGCTTCATAAATACTCCTTAAGGATTTGGTTATTTTAATTTATTTATATTGAATAATATTGAATAAAGCAATAACTGTGCCATTAATATTTTAATACGGATGTTGTTAATCGTCGCCGTCAATCAAAGCTTGCTTTTTTATGCATTTTAATATAAATTTCCGCGAAATCGGCATAATATAATATTATATTATGCCGATTATTTTTTATATTAAGTTGACATATCGCCAACAAAGTTGGCGATATAAGATAAATGAATTATAGAAAGCGCTCGGGGGTTTTACAATTGCAATATCGCGCAAAATTTTGATTAAATCTACTGTACTAGAGATTTTAGCGTAACGCCGTTTTTTGGATTGCGGCCTTTTTTGAAAACGGTTATTTTTATCATATAAATGCCGGGGTAGGAGGTTTTGCTTATCGATTTTTTGGCGATATAACCTTTTGCGCCGCGTATTTTTTCCTTTTTGTTCATTATATATATTTCTTTTAATAAAAAAATGTTCGACATTATATTTTTAGCAAGAACGGTTTCATAGGCGGCATTGTTAGCGTAGCCGTAATCGCCTACGGCTCTTGCCTGAGCGACTAAAAGAGGTATTAAGGCAATACCTAGTATTACGAGAGCGACTAAGACTTCTATGAGCGTAAAACCGCTCTCTGCTGCGCTGCAGGAAACACCCTTGGCATCACCTTTGCAAAACGCAAACTGCCGTCCATTTTTTTCTTCATCGAAAAGACGTGCCTTTTTTAAACGCGGGAAAAAAAATATCTCACTTATTATAAATTGCATTATTCTATCCGATAGTTCATGGTTATATTCTGAGCGCCTTGCGTTAAATCTATAGACACGTTGTTTTCGTTCATAAGTCCGGATAATAAATTTACGGCTTCCTGAGGGCTGGAAAGCGGAGTTCCGTTGACCGACTTTATTATATCGCCGGGCTGAAATCCCATGTATGCAAAAATGCCGGTCGGAACTACGGTTAAGACTTTGAATCCGATTATTTTGC
>JAJZYC010000058.1 GCA_021806125.1 bacterium | reverse complement strand
TAAATTATTTAATTAAATAAATAAGTTAGTTCAAAATACTTTACGGCTCATATCCGTAGTGTCCGGGGTTCAAGTCCCTGCACCGCCACCACTTAAAACCGCAGTATTTCAACCTCCGAAGCAAATAGTGCTACTCTGCATAATTATTAAATTTTACTAAAATTTAGGTAAATTTAATAAATTTTGGATACAAAAACGGATATAGCGGATACGGTATTAATATCTGCAAAAGAGGCGTAACTTATTGGCGCAAATTCAGGATAGATAATAAATTACGTCAATATTTCTTCAAAACATAAGATAGAGAAACGTCTCGAGAAATAGCATCGGCAATTTACGCCGATACAATCAGAAACCGTTTTAACATACCTGGAAAAATAAAAGCAAATAAAGCGGATAAAGAGCGGAGTAATTTTTTAATTCTCCTGCTTTCCTTAATGTTTTCGACCCTGCTGAAATTTAATAGAACCCTGTGCTAAGATATGCCGTTTTCTTTATACGATTCTACAATAAGCGCGTAAGTGCATGTTTTTTATTGAAAGAAAATTTAATATAATGTAAAATCAAATTAATTTTAGTAATATTTTTTTATGATAAAATCTATAATATATATTTAACTTTTAACGGCAATTAAAATATAAAAATAAAATATTGCTTAAAAAAGGAGGGGTAGAAATGTTCGAAAATGCGTCTTTGAAAATGAAATTTTCGTTAATTATGATAATTATCGGTTTCTGTGCCAACATCTTAGTCGCCGCCGTTTCTTTTTATTATATTCAAAAATTCAAAAAAAACGAGCTGACGCACGAAGCGGCGATGGTTTTGTATGCCGAAAAATCGGTAAGAGATTATACTTCGAAAAAATTAAGGTCTGCCGTCATGAAAGCCACTCCTAAATTTGTTATACAGGCGGAATCTGCAACATTTGTAGCGCTTGGCGTTGCTAAACGTATTAAAAAATTTCTTCCTCATTACATATATTCCGAACCTACTTTAAACCCGCTAAATCTAAAAAATAAAGCAAATACGTTCCAGCAAAAAATTATACGAAAATTTAAAAACAATCCCGGTATTAAATCATTAAGCGGCTATCACATTTTTAACGGACGTTCTTACTTTTACGTTATGAAACCAGTAGTGGCAAAAAAGGGATGTATGATTTGTCACGGCAATCCCGAAAACAAATCCCCTATTACGCAGGCTATAGTTAAAAAATACGGCGATACGCACGGGTGGCATTGGAAAGCAGGGCAAGTCGTCGGATTGTTAAGCGTATTAGTCCCTACAAAATATATAGATAAAGTAGCTTTAAAAAGCTCTTTAATAATAGTACTGGTAATATTTATCCTTCCTTTTTTGGCATTTATCGTAGCGCTATTTTTTATCAATAAAGCTATCATTAAACCAATTCATGAACTGACTAAATTAGCCGAGGATGTTTCTATGGGAAAATCGAACGAAAATTTTAAAGTAAAAGGGAATGATGAAATAGGATTACTGGCTAAATCGTTCAATAGGCTTAAAGCAAGCTATCTTAAGGCGCTGCAAATGCTTGCGGATAAGAATAAGGATAAATAAAGGCCCAATTCCTGACTTAAAAATTTATATTCTTATTTTCTTGCGCCTAATGCGCAATAACGGACATTCAGGTTTTTATTTTGGCTTGACTTGTTTTGCGCCGTACGATATTATATAAAAAAAAATAAAGCGGATTAATTGCCGATTTTAGCGTTCTATTAAAAACTTAATACGCAGGGAGTGTTTATGGGAAGTTTCGTTAAAGATTTCAAAACGTTTTTACAGCGCGGTAACGTGATAGACATGGCGGTAGCCTTTGTGGTCGGCGTAGCTTTTTCCGCCATTGTTACTTCCTTGGTAAAAAATGTGATAATGCCGCCCATAGGTCTGATTTTGGGCAAGGTAGATTTCAGCAATCTGTTCCTGATCCTTCACGAAGGTAAGACCCCAGGCCCTTACGCGACGCTCGCCGCTGCAGAGAAAGCGGGTGCTGTGACCCTGAATTACGGATTGTTCATTAATTCTATCATCAGCTTTCTGATCATCGCCCTGGTGATATTCAGTCTTATTCGGGCTATCAATCGCCTCAATCCTAAACCGGCTCCGCCGGTATTAACCAGGGACTGCCCATTCTGTGCTACCAGCATCCCCCTAGCCGCCAAACGATGCCCTAATTGCACTTCAAATCTCGAAGCCGCTGATCCTGCATCTAGAATTAAAGATTAAAAGGCTGACGCAGAAAGGCTCATATAGCTAATTTTCCGGGGTTCAAGTCCCTGCACCGCCGCCGCCAAAATATAAGACTCTGCCGTATTTCTTTCCGTAAACGAATCTTGTGCCGAAAGGCGAAATCGGATAGCTTTCCTTATCTGTTTTAATGTTTACGATAAATCCTTTTTTTACCAAAACGGAAAGATTATCCGGAAATTTACCGTATTTTATTCTGTAAACTATAAGGGCGGCGTTAATTTTTTGTACATCTTCCTTATATGCCGCCGTCTTCGCGTATTTTATAATACCTTGGTATCTATGGGCTAAGATAACCGCGAGGACGAAAATAAAGATTAATACTATAATATTTTCAAACGATGTTTCGGAATTTCTGTTTAATTTAATAAGTTTCATTTATTTCGGCCGTTTTTAGTAATAAAAAAATAAATTGTAATAAATTTGAAAAAAATATAAAATTTGTTTAAAAGCTTTTTGTTTATTTGTTTAATAAAATTTGTTTTAATTATTTATTATGGATAAAAAACGATATTATTATATAATTATTTTATTAATTATTATTCAGATAATATCGGTATCGGTTTTTTTATTCATTAATTTTATAAATATATCGGGTCTAATTTCAAGGGTTATTTTTTATCAGGATTTAATTTTGTTGGCTTTATCTCTGGCGGCGATTATAGCGGCGGTAAGATTAAAAAAGGCCGTATTCGACGACGACCTCGAAAATATGGCTTTGACTGACGGGCTCACGGGGCTTTACAACAGAAGATATTTCGATATCTTTTACGATAATATTTTCGCCCAAAGTTCTAGATACGATATTCCTCTTTCTTTGATAATGTGCGATATAGACCATTTTAAAAAAATTAACGATACTTACGGCCACGACAAAGGGGACGTTATTTTAAAAGAAGTGGCAAACGTATTGAAAGCAAATACGAGAAAGTCCGATATAGCCTCAAGGTTCGGAGGCGAAGAGTTTATGCTGTGTCTTCCTTCTACGCATATTACGAGCGCTATAGACGTAGCAAGAAAGATAAAACAGATGATTTTAAAGATACAGGCTAAGGATATAAAAAAAGTTACGATAAGCATAGGAGTTACGTTTTACAGGAAGGAATTCGAAAACAACTCTAAAGACTTATTAAAACGCTTGGACAATCTTCTTTACGAAGCAAAAAACAGGGGCAGAAACAGGATAATTTCGGAGGACGGCTTAGGCGATATTATAGAGGTGGAAGAAAATCCATGGGTCGATGATTAAAGATATTAAAAGAAAAAAATAAATGCGGTATCGCTTATAAATTTTTAATATATTATATTAAATAGGAGAAAGATTATGGCAAACCAGATAAATCCGGGGCACGATATCCTGGAAGTCGGGCAGAACAGAATGGAGCTGGTCGATTTCAGGCTGTTCAGGATAGACGAAGAAGGAGAAGAAAGAGAAGGGATTTACGGAATAAACGTCGCCAAAGTCATCGAAATTATTAAAATGCCGGAAGACATATCGGAAACTCCAAATACGTCGGAATTTGTCGAGGGTATGTTTAATTTAAGGGGCTCCGTAGTTCCTTTAGTAAATCTTCCTAAATGGATGGGAATAGCCGAGCCGGATGAATTAGACCGGAGAAATTTTAAGGTTATTATAACCGAATTTAACAGAATTAAAGTGGGCTTTATAGTTCACGAGACTACAAAAATCAGGCGCGTTTCATGGGACGATATCAACGCGCCCGAACTTTCTTCGGTAAGTTCGGTCGATTCCAAAGTAACCGGCATTATTAAGGTCGAAAACGACGAACTTCTCCTTTTGCTGGACTTTGAATCCATAGTTGACGAACTCGGTTTTTATAACAAGGAAAACAGGGAGATAGCTTTAGAGAAAGACGAGTTCGGCGGAAACAGGACAGTGCTTATCATAGACGATTCGTCCTCCGCGAGAAAGATAGTTAATAACGCGCTGACAAAAGAGGGGTTCAAGACCGTGCTGGCGGAAAACGGAAAGGCGGCTCTCGACATAGTATATGAAGATAAGTACAAAATAGACGCTATTATCTGCGATGTCGAAATGCCCGTTATGGACGGCTATACTTTTACCAAGACGCTTAAATCAGACGATAAATATAAAAATATTCCGGTAATTATGCACTCTTCCTTAAGCGGAGTAGAAAATTCCGACAAAGGTATGAGGGCGGGCGCCGACTATTACGTGGTAAAATTCGACCCGGTCGAATTTATAGGCACGATAAAAAAAGTTCTATAATAATTTTAGTTGCAATTATTATAGAAAAATGATAAAAATGAAAAGTTAAAATATATTTGTAAAAAGGAGGTGAAAAAATTAATGAAAAAATTATTATTATCGGTTTTATTTTTAGCCTTGATAGCAATACCTTCCAGCTCTTTTGCCGCTACAATCGCAAAAAAAGCAGTCGTTAAAAAGACTGCAGCAAAGAAAGTAGTTGCCAAAAAAGCGGTAAAAACAATATCCTCTGCCAAAGTCAAAGCGGTTCAGCAGGCTCTCGCAAAGGACGGGCTTTATAAAGGCAAAGTCGACGGAATGATCGGACCCGTTACTAACAATGCGGTCAAAGCGTTCCAGAAAAAAAACGGCCTTAAAGCAGACGGAATTATCGGTCCTATGACGCTTAAAAAATTAGGCGTAAAGTAGTATTTTTTTTGATTTTCCTCCCCGATAAAAATTCGGGGAGTTCCCTTCCTTTTTTATTTTTTTTATACTTAATTCATGCCATGTCTGATAAAATATTTTTTATTACCGGAATAGATACGAACATCGGAAAAACATTCGTCAGTCTTCTGTTGCTTCTTGCCTTCAAGCGCCGCGGTTTAAACGCGGGATATATGAAACCCGTCGAAACCGGAGTTGAAATTAACGAAGACGGCGCCAAAAATTATTTAGACGGCGCTTACGTTAAGAAATATGGAGGTTTAAAAGAAGAGCCGGATATTATAACCCCCTATACGTTTAAATCCCCTTTGTCTCCTTACGCCGCTTTGAAAAAGGAAAGCGGAGACCTGTGCATTAAAGAAATCCTCTTTAAATTTTACGAGTTGAATAAAATCTATGACTATATGCTCGTCGAAGGAGCAGGCGGAATGCTCGTTCCTTTAAAAAAGAAGCATTTTATGATAGATATTGCAAAATATATAGATGCAGGCATTATTTTAGTGACTAAAGCAGGCTTGGGCATGATAAACCAGACGCTGTTAAATATAGAATATGCAAAAAGCAATGATATTAAAATATCCGGTATTATAATAAACAACGTTTTTAACGAAAACGACCAAAGCATTTCGTCCAATAAAGAAATGCTCGGCGAATTTACGGAAGTGCCGATTATCGGAGATATTCCGTATCTTCCCGACGGGTGCCGCCCGGAGAATATAAATATACTGAACGCTCTGGCTTCAAAATATATAGACTTAGAAAAAATTTTATTATAAAATATGCAAAAGTAATATTGAAAATTAATAAAAATTAAAGGAGGATTAATTCCCGTATGCAATTCAAATTTTCCGACAGATTAGGCAAACTTCCGGTATATCTTTTTGCCGAGATAGACAAACTTAAATCCCAGGTAAAAGCAAAAGGCGTAGATATAATAAGCTTCGGTATCGGAGACCCCGACCTTCCCACTCCTGAGGCAATAGTAGATGTCCTTAAGAAAGAAAGCGAGATAGACGTTAACCAAAAATATCCTTCGTATGAAGGACTTTTAAAGTTCAGGGAATCGGTTTCCGACTGGTATAAAAAAAGGTTTAACGTATCGTTGGACCCCGAAACGGAAATTTTATCCCTCATCGGCTCAAAAGAGGGCATAGGACATCTCCCCCTTGCTTTTATAAATCCGGGCGACGTAGTTTTAATTCCTGACCCCGGTTATCCGGTTTACAGGGCAGGGACTATTTTTGCGGGAGGCATTCCTTATATTATGCCTCTAAAAGAAGAAAACGATTTTCTGCCGGATTTTTCCTTAATACCGGAAGATATTTTAAAGAAAGCTAAGCTTATGTTTTTAAATTATCCCAATAATCCTACTTCTGCAAGGGCGGACAGGCATTTTTTCAACGAGGTCGTTAAATTTGCAAAGAAAAACGAAATTATAGTCGCTCACGATTTTGCCTACTCCGAAGTTTATACCGGCGAAAAAGGGAACGATTCTTTTTTAGAAGCTAACGGGGCAAAAGAAATCGGAATAGAATTCCATTCCCTTTCCAAAACTTTTAATATGACGGGTTTCAGGATAGGATTCGCCGCCGGCAACGAAGAAGTCTTGAAGGGGCTCGGAGCCGTTAAAACCAATCTGGATTCCGGCGTGTTTCAGGCTATTCAGCTTGCGGGAGCTTACGGGCTCGATAACGAACTTAAAGCCGTTGAAGATAACAATAAAATTTATAAAAAAAGGCGCGCATTATTAGTAGATGGATTAGAGAAATTGGGCTATAAAGTCTATAAATCGGATTCCACGTTTTACGTTTGGACGCATGTTCCGAAAGCAAATATGAAGTCTAAGGAGTTTGCAGTATCACTGTTAAACGAAACCGGCATTATCGTAACGCCGGGTTCGGGATTCGGCGAATACGGCGAAGGATATATAAGATTCTCTCTGACGATAAGCGAAAACCGCATTAAAGAAGCTTTAGTCCGCATGGGCGTATGAAATGCGGCGATATGGATATTGACTGCAAACCGAAGTCCCGCAAAGGCGGCTGCATTCCCGATATCTATATATGCCTGGGGCTGGGAAGCAATATCGGAAATACCGAAGATAATCTTCTGAAAGCTTTAAATTTAATTAAAAGCGCGGCTTCAGTTCCCCGTAGCCCTATAACGGGCGCGGTTATGTCCGGCATTTCTTCGGCATATTTATCTTCGCCCGTCGGAAATGCCGGCCAGCCTTATTTTTTAAATTGCGCTGTTATGCTCGAAATGCCCGGAGACACGCAAGATTATGCGGCTTTCGGCAGAAAACTTCTTTACTTTTTGAAAGGTATAGAAAAAATTATGGGCAGGAAAAGCGAAAGCAAAAGATATATGCCTAGAGTTATAGATATAGATATACTTTTCGTTTACGATAAATCTACAAAAAATTTCATAACGCTGGATATGCCGGAATTAAAACTGCCGCATCCGGAGATTTTTAACCGCAGGTTCGTTCTCGAGCCTATTCTGGATATTTCGGATATGCATTGCGGACTAAAAAAACCTTTCGACAAAGAAAGCATAAAAAAAGCCCTTGCAATATTGGAAAATTCCGATGCAGGGGCCTCGCAGAAAATATCTTATTACGGCAAGTTCGACGAAAAATTGACTCGAATACTACGCTAACGGGCGACGAGCTTCTCCTCGCAGAGGACTTTATGCGGAAGCTCTTCGTCGTAAATAGATATAAGCCCTCTTTTTATTTCCATAATCTGCGGTTCCAAAGACCCGAACCTTTCTACTAAAAACTCGGCCGCTTCCTGAGGTTTTATTATATCTCCGCACGTAAAAATATCTACCGCCGCATAATCGTATTCCGGCCATGTGTGTATAGAAAGATGCGATTCCGCAATTATCACCATTCCGCTGATTCCGAACGGATTAAATTCGTGAAATTTATGTTCTACTATGGTCGCTTTCGCTTCCGCCGCCGCATCGAGCATTGCGGTTTCGACGAAATCGAGGTCGGCCAAAATATTTTTTTTGCATTTTTTTAACTCTAAAAGTAAATGCGTTCCTAAAGAATTCATTTTACCCTTACCTCCTCAGAAGATTATAAATCTTCTTAATAAATTTTAATAAAAAAACACGATTTTTTATTATATGTTATTTAGTGAAAAATGCAAGAAAAATTTTATAAAATTTTAATAAAATATCGCCTAAAAAATATATTGACTTAAAGTTTATTATATTATATATATATTATAAGTTCAGTAAATAAATTTAATTTTTTTTTTAATTTCAAGGGGGTAGAATTATTATGAAAAAAAGCATTCCGGCTTTATTCATTGCCGTAGCTTTAATTTTTAGCGCTACTACGGTTTTGCCGCATCGGGCTCATCG
>JAJZYC010000057.1 GCA_021806125.1 bacterium | reverse complement strand
CATCTATTGCAAGAACTTTCTGTTTATCGGGATTTGCCTTGTCTCCGGCAATAATTAAAGGATTAACCTCGAGGAGCCTTGCTTCGGAGTTCCAGAACCCTTTATACATATTTGCAATAACTTCGGACAACTGCCTTAATACCGGTTTATCCTGCAGTCCTATTTCAATCAAATATTCTCTGACCTTATAAGGGAATAGTCCTTCGAGCGGATTTATTTCAAAAGTAAATATTTTAGAAGGGTCCTGCGCCTCGACGTCCATTCCGCCTTCAAGCGAAACTACGAATACGGGCCGCCTCGGCTTTGAAGAATATGTAAAGCTTACGTATAATTCTTTTATTATAGAAGCTTTTTCCTGCAGTATTACGCTTACCGGTTGTTCTCCGTAAACTTCCGTTCCCATTAAAGCCTGTACTTGCTCGTTGGCTTCGTCTCCCGTTTTTGCAAATTTGACCGCTCCGGCTTTGCCTCTTTTTCCGACGAGAACCTGGGATTTAATAACTACGTCGCCGTACTGCTCGACAAAATCGGCAACGTTCTGTCCCGGGTGCTGAACTACCAAATATTTCGGGGTAGGCACGCCGTATTTTTTAAAAATGGTGTCGTATGTTTCGTATTCATAAAGTTTCATAAATAATAATCCTCGTTTTAACTTAAAATAGGCGTTACGGTCGGCATTGACGCAAGCCGACAGTAACGCCGTCTTAAAAATTATATATAGTAGGTTTTACATATTTTCGGCTATTCTTTCTCCGAATTGCGAGCATTTAACCTCGGTAGCTCCTTCCATCTGTCTTGCAAGGTCATATGTAACGTATTTCTGCTCGATAGTTTTATTTATGCCTTTCTCGACAAGGTCTGCCGCTTCTTTCCAGCCCATATGTATTAACATCATAATAGCGGACAGAATCAAAGAACCCGGGTTCGCCTTATCCTGGTTTGTATATTTAGGAGCGGAGCCGTGGGTGGCTTCAAAAACGGCTATGGTATCCGACATATTTGCTCCCGGAGCCATACCCAAACCGCCGACCTGTGCGGCTAAAGCATCGGACATGTAGTCCCCGTTCAGGTTAGGCAATGCCAAGACCGAATACTCGTCCGGCCTGAGAAGCCCCTGCTGAAACATAGAATCCGCAATCCTGTCTTTAATAATAATTTTATCTGTATGGCCTGTAACTTCGGCTTCCGTTATTAATTTGCCGCTAAATTCGTCCTTTGCTACTTCGTATCCCCAGTCTTTAAAAGCGCCTTCCGTAAATTTCATTATATTGCCTTTATGAACTAAAGTTACGCTAGATTTGCCGTTGTCTATGGCATACTGGATAGCCTTTTTAATAAGTCTTTTAGACGCAAAAGGCCCCATCGGTTTAATTCCAAGGCCGGCGTCCTCCCTTATTTTTTCTTTATTCTTAGGGTCGAGAGATATTAAAAAATCTCTGAGTTTTTTTGCTTCCGCGCTTCCCGACCTGTATTCGATACCTGCGTAAATGTCTTCGGTATTTTCCCTGAATATTATCATATCAACTTTTTCGGGGTGTTTAACCGGCGAAGGTATTCCTTTGTAATATTTAACAGGTCTTACGCAGGCAAAAAGGTCAAGCACCTGCCTGATAGTAACGTTTAAAGATCTGAAGCCGCCGCCTACCGGCGTGGTTAACGGTCCCTTAATGCTGACGGAATATTCTTTGAGAGCGGTTATCGTATCTTCGGGAAGATACTGTCCTTCCCCGTATTTTTCGACCGCTTTTTCTCCCGCGTAAACTTCAAACCAGTTGATTTTTCTTTTGCCGTCGTACGCTTTTTTAACCGCCGCATTGATAACTGTGTGCATAGCCCTCGTTAAATCTGCGCCTATTCCGTCGCCTTCGATAAAAGGAATAACGGGATCATTGGGAACTTCAAATTTGTTTGGCCCTAAGACCTTAATTTTCGAACCTTCCTTAGGTTCGGTGAGTTTTTGATAAGATGCCATAGATAGATTACCTCCTTATAATCTATTTAAGTTAAATTAGAATAAAGCCGAAATTTAAGTTGCTATAGATTATAATAAAACATTTTTTTAAAATCAAGCAAAAAATTAATTTAGTTAGATAAAATCTTTAAACGAATTTAAAAAAGCCTTAAATAAAGACGAGCCTGAAACGAAAAATAAACCGCTGTTTTGGGCTAATGTTTCGGAATAACGGTCGGCGCGGTATTTTCCGTCCGCATTTTTGAACCGCGTAGAAAAACCGCAGAAAGGAACAGGCTCCGGCGTATGTTTTTTCAATTTGACCTGATTGTAATGGTCCGGTAAAACCATTACGGTATATTCTCCGAATTTCTTAAGCCCTTCAAGCACTCCGCCGGCTATAAAATTATCGAAATCTTCTATGGCTTTGAGTTTTTTATCTATGCTTCCTTCGTGGGAAGCCTCGTCGGCAGCTTCGACGTGGATGTAAACAAAATCGCCGCCGTTTAACGATTCTAATCCGTATTCGACCTTGCCATTATAATTCGTATCTAAATATCCTGTTGCTCCCGGAACGTTTATGACTTTTAGTCCGGCATATTTTCCTATTCCTTTAACCAAATCTACGGCCGAAATAACCGAACCGCTCAAACCGTAGGCTTCTTTGATAGTAGGCATCGAAGGCTTATATCCCTGCCCCCAAAGCCATATAGAATTTGCCGGAAGTTTTCCTGCGGCAGCCCTTTTTTTATTAACCTCGTGATGCTCCAATATTTTTTCCGCCTTATCCATTATTTCAAGTATTTCCGGAGCCGAAACCGCTCCGTGCGGAAGATATTCGTCTATTTGCAAATCAGGTATATCGTGCGGCGCAACGGTTTGAAGACCGGTTATATCCATGCCTTCGGCAACCAAAAGATGCCTGTAGCTTACCCCCGGATAAAAATGAAATTTATCGCTGGATAGTTCTTTCCGAAATGTTTCTATTATACTTTTTGCTTCTTCGGTAGTAATATGCCCGCCGGAATAGTCGCGCATATATCTTTTCCCATCTTTTTCCAGTATATTGACGAGGTTAAGCCTGAACGCCACGTCGTCTTTTCCCAGTTCGACGCCCATGCTTGCCGCCTCTAACGGAGACCTTCCCGTGTAATAATTTAAAGGGTCGTAACCTAGTATAGACATAGAGCCTATATCGCTGCCGGGAAGGCATCCGTCCGGAATAGTTTTTATCAAACCGGTAACCCCTTTTGCCGCTATGGAATCCATATTAGGCGTTTTAGCATATTCTAAAGGGGTCTTCCCCCCAAGTTCCGACAGAGGCAAATCCGCCATACCGTCAGGACATAAAATAACGTATTTATGTCTGTCCATTTAATTAATAAATCCTCCCGATTATATATTAACTGTCTTTAAGTTAAAAATTGCGGTCATAATTAAACTCTGGATTCCTGCTTTCGCAGGAATGACGACTGAAACAGTGAGATAATAAATTTATATGTCATTCCTGCGAAAGCAGGAATCCACTTTTCGGTTGAATTATATAAATATTATCCGGATATTAATTTATAATTCAGGCTAATCCCATTGCTTTGAGTACGGAATGTTTATCGCACGGCACTACGATAGGCTCTTTCGAAACTTTAATCGCGTTACCGGGGTCTTTAAGCCCGTGTCCGGTAAGAGTAAGGACACAAACGGCGCCTTTTTCAAAAAATCCGCGTCCGTTCAATTTTATTAATCCGGCGAAACTTATAGCGGAAGCAGGTTCGCAAAATACGCCTTCATTTGCCGCAAGAAGAGCATATGCCTTTAATATATCTTCGTCGCTTATGGATTCGATTAATCCCCCCGATTCGTCTCTTGCCTCAACGGCTTTCTGCCAGCTTGCTGGGTTGCCTATTCTTATTGCCGTCGCAACCGTGTGAGGTTCTTTAACTATGTGGTTTAAAACTATAGGGGCGGCGCCTTCAGCCTGAAAACCGAGCATTTTTGGAAGGCTTTTGATTTTACCCGCGGCATAATATTCTTTGTAGCCTTTCCAGTAAGCAGTGATATTTCCGGCATTTCCTACAGGAAGAATATGGTAATCGGGCGCAACGCCCAGCTCGTCGGCTATTTCGAAACTAGCCGTCTTCTGCCCTTCCAATCTGAAAGGATTTACGGAATTAACTAATGTAACGTCGTAATCCTTTGCGATTTCGCGGGTAATTACCAGAGCGTCGTCAAAATTTCCCTGAATCTGCATCACGACGGCGCCGTGGACTAAAGCCTGCGATAGTTTGCCGGACGCTATTTTTCCTTCGGGAATCAAAACGAAAGATTTTATTCCTGCCCTTGCCGCATAAGCCGAGGCTGATGCGGAAGTATTTCCGGTAGAAGCGCAGATTACCGCTTTTGAACCGTCGGATACGGCTTTAGATACCGCCATAGTCATGCCTCTGTCCTTGAAAGAGCCGGTAGGGTTCAAACCTTCATATTTGAAATATATTTCTATATCCGGGTTTATAATCTTACCTAAGTTGCGTGCTTTTATCAAAGGAGTGTTTCCTTCGAGTATAGTAATTATATGCCCGTCGTCGATTTCAGGCAAGAATTCGCGATATCTTTTGATTACCCCTTCATATTTGTTAAGTACCAAAACGTCCTCCTATTTTAACTAATGTTGTCTTCTATTCTTAAAACCATTGTTTTTGCGGAAATAACGTCTAATTTATCGCACAATGCAATGCTTTTAAACAATTCCTCTTCGTTGGCCTCATGCGTAGTAATGACTATGGGAACAGAGCCTTCCACCTTCCTGCCTTTTTGGAGCATGGAACTTATGCTTATTGAATTTTCGCCAAGAATTCCCGATATTTTTGAAAGAACGCCCGGCCTGTCCATAGCTGAAAATCTGAGATAATATCTTGAAATAATATCTTTTTTGCTTTTTATGTTAAGTTTATTTTTTATTTTGGAGATAATGAAATCATGATGATTGTCTTCATTTACTAACCTCGATATCATTTCCATTAAATCTCCCATTACCGCGCTTGCCGTAGGATTTCCGCCAGCGCCGTAACCCGTAAGGCTTAACGGTCCCGCAAATTTAGTATTTACCAGGAACGCGTTAAATACTCCGTCTATCTTTGATAAAAGACTGGAGGAGGGTATTAAAGTGGGATGAACTCTTATTTCTATTTTGGAATCTTCATTTTTAAGGATTCCAAGAAGTTTTACCGTATATCCAAGCTCTTTTGCGAAGTTGATATCTAACTGCGTTATATCTTCTATTCCTTCTATTATCACGTCCTTCATCGACAGACTGGTAGAAAAAGCAAGCCTGCCTAAAATCGCAAGCTTGTGGGCGCTGTCGGTACCGTTAATATCCAGCGAAGGGTCTGCTTCGGCGTAGCCTTTTTCCTGCGCCTTTTTAAGCACGTCCTCGAATTTCCCGCCTTCCTTGGTCATTTTAGATAATATAAAATTAGAGGTGCCGTTAATTATCGAATAAACCGACTTGACTTTGTCGCCTGCAAGTCCGTTTTTTATAGCCCGCAATATAGGTATTCCTCCGCCGACGGCGGCTTCGAACCCAATATTCGATTTTTTTTCTAAGCATTTCTTAAATATCTCTTCGCCGTGCTCAGCAAGTAGGGCTTTATTGGCGGTAATAATGCTTTTGCCTTCGGATATTGCCTTAAGTATGAAATCCTTTGCCGGTTGAATTCCTCCTATGAGCTCAATTACGATGTCGATTTCCTTGTCTTCGAATATATCGGAGGCATTTCTAACCGAAAGACTCTTTACGTTTTCAGGAACAGGATGGCTGTTTCCGCGGGTAAATATCTTTTTAATATTTACCGGAACCGAAAAAATAGAATCCAGTTCGCTTTTTTGTTCCGAAAATATGTGATAAAAACTCGAAGCGACGGTTCCGAAACCTAACAGGCCTATATTAATCTCTTTTTTCATATATGTTGACCTCTATACCGCTTTATGAAAAAACTCTTCGTTATTGATAAAATGTTTTAACCCTTTTGACGCCTGCCTTATGCGCATTTCATTTTCTACAAGCGCAAAACGGACGTATTCGTCGCCGTATTCGCCGAATCCTATGCCGGGTGAAACGGCAACTTTAGCCTTATCAAGCAGTAATTTTGAAAATTCAAGCGATTTAATTCCTGCGTCCAAAAACTGTTGAGGTATTTTTCCCCAGACAAACATGGTAGCTTTGGGCTTTTCTATATTCCAGCCGGCAAATCTGAAGCTTTCTATTAGAACGTCTCTTCTTTTTTGATAATGCATGACCATATCGTTTACGGCATTGTGCTCGTTTTCTTCATTTAAAGCAATAATGGAAGCTATCTGTATAGGCTGAAACATTCCGTAATCTAAATAGCTTTTTATCCTGGAAAGCGCATTGATTAGAACCGGATTGCCAAGAGCAAAGCCTACCCTGAATCCAGCCATGCTGTAACTTTTTGACATAGAAAAAAACTCTATTCCGACGTCCTTTGCTCCTTTCGCCTGCAAAAAGCTGGGGGCTTTATATCCGTCGAAAGTCAAATCGGCATATGCGTTATCGTGAATTATATATATACCGTTTTCTTTTGCAAAATCGACTAATTTTTCAAAAAAACCAAGTTCGACCGTAACTGTAGTCGGGTTATGCGGAAAACTTAATACGATAACCTTAGGCTTAGGCCATGTCTGTTTAAGAGCCGTCATAAGATGGTCGAAAAAGTCTTCGCCGGGAATTAAAGGTATGCTCCTAACATCTCCGCCGGCTATAATAACGCTGTAAGCGTGTATGGGATATGTAGGATTAGGCACAAAGGCTACGTCGCCCTTATTTATAATTGCAAGCATAAGGTGGCTCAAGCCCTCTTTTATGCCCATAGTAACTATAGCTTCCAAATCGGGGTCAAGTTCCACTCCGTAATTGCGTTTATACATATTGACTATGGCAAGCCTAAGCTTAAATATTCCGCGGGATACCGAATATCTGTGGTTTTTAGGATTTCTTGACGCTTCGACCAATTTTTCTATAATATAATCGGGGGTCGGAGAATCCGGATTGCCCATTCCTAGGTCGATAATATCGTCACCGCGTTTTCTGGCTTCCATTTTTATTTTGTTTACTTCCGCAAAAACATAGGGCGGAAGCCTTTTAATAGTTTCAAAATCTTCTATCATTATAAAATTCCTCAAAAGAATAAAAAAAATTAGATTATATTATATTATTTTACTGAGGCAAAATAAATAATAAAATGAGGTACATTTTAAGACGAATGTTTAAAAAATTTCTCGGCGCCGAAAGAGCTTCTGACTAAAGGGGCGGAAAAAACGTGCTTTACGCCTTTTTTATTTGCATAGTCTTTATATTCTATGAATGTTTTGAGGGGAACGTACCTGCGAACAGGAATATTTTCGAGCGACGGCCTTAAATACTGCCCGATAGTTAGAAATTCTACCCCATTATTTATTAAATCGTCTATTGTTTTAAAAACCTCGCCGTCGTCTTCGCCGAGCCCTACCATAATGCCGGACTTTGTTATAATATCGGGCGACTTTTCTTTTATCGTTTTTAATAATTTTAAAGACCTTTCATATGAGCTTAAAGGCCTTATTACCGAATACAGCCTTTCGACGGTTTCTATATTGTGCCCAAAAATATCTATTCCGCTTCCGGCGACTTTCATAGCGGATTCTTCGTTTCCTTTAAAATCGGAGGTCAGAACTTCGACGGTTTGGCAGTCGCTTGTTTTTCTGATTTCCTTGACAGTTTCAGCCAGAATATCCGCCCCGCCGTCTTTAATATCGTCTCTAGTAACCATAGTTATTACCGCGTGTTTTAAGCCTAGGGATTTTACGGCGTAAGCCACCTTTTTAGGCTCGTCGTAATCTAAGTTTGGGCTTCCGCAGGTTTCGGCCTGCATATGCGAACCTGCTGCCTGCCGAAAATCAAGATAATCGATGTTGCAGAAAGGGCATTTTCTTGTGCATTTATCGCCTAGCAGCAAAAACGTGGCGGTTTTGTTAGAAAAGCAAAGGTTGAGGTTTGGACACCTTGAAGACGAACAAACCGTATTGAGTTTTTTTTCTTTAATAATTTTTGAAGTCTTAAAAATATCTTTTCTGGACTTAATTTTTAAAATCTCATTTTTTAAATATTCTGGGAGCCTTTCGTTCATCTATTAAATTTTATCTGTTATTTAATAAATACAAAAACTGTTAAAAAGCATATAAATTGTTATTATAATATATTGATTATATTATAATAAGCGTATAAATTTCAATTATTAATTTATAGCCAAATCCCGATTTAGAAACTGTTTTAAGTATTTCAGTTATAGTTAAATTCTGGATTCCTGCATACGCAATATTGGCGTTCCGTGTCTATCAAAGCATGTCTTTGATACGGACGCCGATGGACACCCAAAGAGCGAAACGATAAATCCTCTCAAAGTCATTCCCGCGTATGCGGGAAAGTTTAGGATAAACTTCACGAGACCAAAGGTCGAGAGCGAAGCGTTAATCCAGAAAATAAATTTCTAAATCGGGATTTGGGTTATA
>JAJZYC010000056.1 GCA_021806125.1 bacterium | reverse complement strand
AAATTAAGTTTTTTCATTTTGTCATTATGCCGGCATTGAGATTGCTTCGCTGCGCTCGCAATGACAAAATATGATAGCGTCATTGCGAGCGCAGCGAAGCAATCTCGTCTTTACTATTAATTTCTTTTAATTATATATTATATTATACCCGCTTTTACTATGTCGTGAATATGTATGACGCCTGCGGGCCTGTTATCGTTTTCGGATTCCACTGCAAAAAGCGAAGTAATTTTTAATTCTTCCATTTTTTGAAGAGCCGATGCGGCAAGAGCGTCTTTAAGAATAATTTTAGGATTTTTCGTCATAACGTCTTTTACCGGTTTATCTATGATATTAACGGAATCGGTCAGCGCCCTCCTTAAATCCCCGTCCACTACGATGCCGCAAAGACGCATATTTTCGTCGATAACTCCCGTCAGCCCCAATCTTTTAAAGTTCATTTCTATAATTGCGTCTTTTAATAAAGCGGAATCTTTTACTAAAGGAATTTCTTCTCCCTTATGCATTATATCGGCCACTTTTAAAAATTTCTTGCCTATAGAGCCGCCGGGATGGAGTTTTGCGAAATCCTCCTCGAGGAAGTTCCGCTCTTTTAAAAGAGAAACCGCAAGAGCGTCGCCTATAGCAAGCTGAACCGTGGTGCTGGCGGTTGGAGCCAGGTTGTAAGGGCATGCCTCCTGTGCGACGGATACGTCGAAAAAATAATCCGACAGCATGGAAAGCTGGGAGTTTTTATTTCCGGAAAACCCGATAATTTTAGCGCCTATGAGCTTTATCGCGGGCAGTATAGAAACTATTTCTTTAGTGTTTCCGCTGTTGGACAGAACTATTACGGCATCGTCGGGAGATATTACGCCCAGGTCGCCGTGAGACGCCTCTGCGGGATGCATAAAAAAAGAAGGGGTGCCGGTGCTTGCGAGGGTGGAAGATATTTTTCTCGCAATAATGCCCGATTTACCCATTCCGGTCAGTATCACCTTGCCTTTAATTCCTATAAGGCAACCGACCGTTTTTTCGAAATTTTCGTCAAGCCTGTTTATAAGGGCGGATATCGAATCGGCTTCTATCCTTAAAACATTTTCGGCGGTTTCCAATATATTATGTTTTTTCATATTTTACTGTATTTCGATATTTCGAGAATATTTTTTAAGTTATCTTTAAACGAGCTCAAATAAACGGAATTTGCGGAATCGCTCATAGCCTGCGGCGGGTTCGTATGCACCTCGAAAAACAAACCGTCCACTCCTACCGCGGCGGCGGCTCTCGCAAGCGGCATAACGTATTCCCTGTTTCCGGACGAAACCGCTCCCGAACCTCCCGGAAGCTGAACGCTGTGCGTCGCATCGAAAACTACAAGCGCCCCGGTTTCTTTCATTACCGGAAGAGACCTGAAATCGACCACGAGATTATTATAGCCGAAACTGACGCCTCTTTCCGTCAGGATTATTTTACCGTTACCGGCAGACCTTATTTTTTCCGCGATAAATTTTGCGTCCCACGGAGCCATAAACTGGCCTTTTTTTACGTTGATTATCTTCCCTGTTTTTGCGGCTTTTAAAAGCATATCCGTCTGGCGGCACAAAAAAGCCGGTATCTGAATTACGTCAAGAACGGATTCCGCCTTTTCTATCTCGTTTTCGTTATGCACGTCGCTTAAAACAGGAACGTTATATTTTGCCTTAATGCCGCTTAAGATCTCCAATCCTTTATCTATGCCGGGACCCCTGAAAGAATTAACGGAAGTTCTGTTAGCTTTGTCGTAAGAAGCTTTAAATATAAGATTAAATTTAAGTTCCTCGGAAAAACCTTTCAGAACCGAAGCAATGCCTTCCGTAACCGCGGCATCCTCGATAACGCAGGGACCGGCAATAACGAAAGGATAGGCATTGTCGAATTTGAAATTTAATATAGACGCTAAATCTTCTTTTTTAAAACAATTTATTTTTTCCATAATATTTTATGCGGGTTAGGGGCTATACGGCGAAAGTTTTTCCTTTTTTGTTTCCGGCTTTATTTTTATTTTTCGTTTTAACCTTGACTTGAACTCCGGTTAAAGCGTTGGAATATCTTACCGCGGCCGCAATAAATTCTTTAAATAAAGGATGGGGGTATAACGGCGAAGACTTAAATTCGGGGTGAAACTGGCATCCTATGAACCACGGATGGTCTTTCAGCTCGCAAATCTCTATAAGCTTGCCGTCGGGAGATACGCCCGAAAAAATAAAACCGGAGGCTTTAAATTTGTCCCTATATTTATTGTTAAATTCAAACCTGTGCCTGTGCCTTTCGCTTATAGAAATATTTCCGTCGTGATTAAGCTTTACGCTGTTTTTCTTGTCGGCGGAGTATTTTTTATTGTTTTTATAATAAATTTGATATGCCAGAGTATTTTTCGATATTACGCATGGATATGCACCGAGCCTCATAGTTCCGCCCATATTGCCTATGTCTTTCTGGTCGTCCATAATGCTTATTACCGGGTCCGGAGTGATTTCGTCAAACTCATAAGAATTGGCTTCTTTCAGCCCCAGCACGTTTCTGGCATATTCGACCGTCATAAGCTGCATTCCTAGGCAGATGCCGAAATACGGAATATCGTTGCTCCTTGAGTAATTAATCGCCTTGAGCATGCCGTTAATGCCGCGTGAACCGAAACCTCCCGGAACTAAAATACCGGAACAGCCTTCCAATTCTTTAAGCCGTTCTTTCCAGTCGTCCCCTTCGAAATCTTCTGAATTGATATATTTTATATTCACGCTGACGTTATTGGCAAGCCCTCCGTGAATAAGGCTTTCGTTAAGGCTTTTATACGACTCTTTAAGGTTGACGTATTTCCCTACTACGGCTATGGTGACTAAATTTTTAAGCGTTTTTAACGTCTGCGATATATTTGTCCATGCGTTTAAATCCGGCGATTTTGCCCATATGTTCAAATATTCTATTATTTTGGAATCCAGCTTTTCTTCATGCAGCGAAAGAGGGACGTCGTAAATGCTTTCTTCGTCTTTGGCCGTAATAACCGCATCGGCTTCCACGTTGCAGAAAAGAGCTATTTTTTCCCTTATATCCTGCGGCAGAACCCTGTCCGCCCTGCATATTATAATGGAAGGCTCTATTCCTATAGCTCTCAGTTCTTTAACCGAGTGCTGGGTCGGTTTAGTTTTTAACTCGTCGGCGGTTTTTATAAACGGAACGAGAGTCAGATGGATATAAAGAACGTTGTCTTTCCCTTTGTCCAATTTAAACTGCCTTATGGCTTCAAGAAAAGGAAGGCTTTCTATATCGCCTACGGTTCCGCCTATTTCTATAATGGAAACGTCTTTGCCGTCGGACGCTTCCATTATCCTTTTTTTTATCTCGTCGGTTATATGGGGTATTACCTGAACAGTTTTTCCGAGATAAGCCCCTTTTCTTTCGTTGTTGATAACGGCATCGTAAACCTGGCCGCTTGTCAGGTTATTCTTTTTTGTAAGGGAAAGCGACGTAAATCTCTCGTAATGCCCAAGGTCGAGGTCGGTTTCGGCGCCGTCGTCGGTAACAAAAACCTCTCCGTGCTGAAAAGGATTCATAGTTCCGGGGTCAACGTTTATATAAGGGTCGAGCTTCAGCATAGTAATATTGAGCCCCCTTGCTTCCAGAAGCGCGCCTATAGAGGAGGCCGCTATGCCTTTTCCCAGACTCGAAACGACTCCGCCCGTTATAAATATATACTTTGTCTTATTCATATTTATTTAACCCCAAAACATCCCTCATATCGTAAAATCCTTTATTTTTTCCGCTCAGCCATAGGGCGGCTTTTACCGCTCCCCTCGCAAAATTGTTTCTTGATATAGCTTTATGCGAAATTTCGATTACTTCTTCGTTTCCTGCAAATATTACCTTGTGTTCGCCTATTACATCTCCCGCCCTTACAGAAAAAATGCCTATCTCGTCTTTTTCCCTTTCCCCGACGTCTCCGCACCTGCCGTAAACCGCTTTTTCGGCAAGGTCTATATGCCTCTGTTTCGCGACCGCTCCGGCAAGCATTTTAGCCGTTCCGCTCGGAGCGTCTTTTTTCTTTTTATGGTGCGTTTCGATTATTTCGCAGTCGTAATTCGCCCCTAAATATTTGGAGGCGTCATAGACTATATTTAATAAAACGTTAATTCCGAGGCTCATATTGCCGGACAACACTATGGGAATATGCTTTCCATAACCTTCCACGGTTTTTAATTCGGTTTCGGAAAATCCGGTAGAGCCTATTACTATAGGAACGTTATAAAGGGCCGCTTCTTCGGCGTGTATTAAAGAAGCGCCTTTCGAGGTAAAATCTATTACGACTTTATTTTTAACGCCGGCGGTCGAATGAAGAGCGTCTTTTAAAGTCAAAAATTTGCCCGGTGAGGCTTTTCCGGATTCTATTCCGGATATTTCATCCGGAGTATAGTTTGAATCCACGCCGCCTATAAATAAGAGGCCGTCGTAATCGGGAATAACGGATATTATTGCTCCGCCCATCCTGCCTTTGCTTCCGCATACTATTACGCCCGTTTTTTCCATAATGATTTCTGCGTCCCCTAACCCTGAGATAAATATAATTTATTTATTTTAATTTTTTATTGCAATATCCCGTATTCTTTTAAAGCGCTCTTTATCTTTTCGATATTTATGCCCGACGCTTCCGATAGAGGCAGTCTTATTTCATTTTCTATAAATCCCATTATGTTAAGAGCTTTTTTTACCGGAATAGGATTTGTTTCTATAAACATTGCGTGTATTAAAGGAAGCAGTTTAAAATTAATCTTCCTTGCCGATTTCAAATCTCCATTAAGCGCATAATCCGCCATAAGCGCCATATCCTTCGGCGCAACGTTGGAAACGGTAGAGATAACCCCGTGTCCGCCGACGGCTATAACCGGGAGAGTGAGAGAGTCGTCTCCGGAAAGGACGCAGAATTTTTCGGGAGCTTTCCTTAAAATAGCCGTAACCTGGTCTAAGGAGCCGCTTGCTTCTTTTATACCGACGACGTTATCTATTTCGGCAAGCCTCAGAACCGTTTCGGGAAGAATATTTACAGCCGTTCTGCCCGGAACGTTGTATAGAATTACCGGCATAGAGCAATTAGCGGCGACGGTTTTAAAATGCATGAAAAGCCCTTCCTGCGTAGGTTTGTTGTAATAAGGCGTAATCTGCAGATGTCCGTCTATTTTAAACTTCTCCGCGGATTTCGCAAGATGAACGGCTTCCACGGTGTTGTTGGAGCCGGTGCCGGCTATTACTTTAATTCTGCCGCCTGCGGATTCTGCCGCAATTCTAATAACTTCTATATGCTCCTCGAAAGACAGAGTCGCGGATTCGCCCGTACTGCCGCAGGCAACTATTCCGGCGGCGCCGTTTTCTATCTGAAATTCTATTAATTTGCGAAGCGCTTTTTCATCTATTCCGCCGTTTTTAAAAGGCGTAACTATTGCGGTAAACACTCCTTTAAACATATTAACTCCTTTTCTATTTTAAACCCTCAGTCATAGTTTATTTGTTCGGAGATTGCTTCGCTGCGCTCGCAATGACAAAATCCAAAGTCGTCTGTCATTGCGAGCGCAGCGAAGCAATCCGGCTTTTCCATTTTGCGATAGTGCCCCAATTGAATTCCGGCTTTTCCATTTTCTGATAGCGCCCGAATTGAATTCCGGCACTATGATATATTATAATCCGGTATAGTTTCTTTTGCTATTAAATCGTCATAGGTTTCGCGCTTTCTTATAATATAAAATTTATCTTTATCGACAAGCACCTCTGCGACTCTCGGCCTCGAGTTATAATTCGACGACATCGAAAAACCGTAGGCGCCGGCGCTGAATACCGCAAGCAAATCGCCTTCCTGAACGGAATTCATAACCCTGTCTTTGCCCAAAAAATCCGCCGATTCGCATATAGGGCCGACGACGTCGGCTTTCGCGCGCGGACCGTCTCTTTTAATTACGGGAACGATTTCGTGATAGGCTTCGTATAAAGCCGGTCTTATTAAATCGTTCATGCCGCCGTCCACTATGATAAAATTTTTACTGCCGGTATCTTTGTTGTAGATTACTTTTGTAATAAATATTCCGGCGTTTCCGACAATAAGCCTTCCGGGTTCAAAAATTATCATCCCTTCATAGCCCTTTAATATTTTCTTTATAGAATTCATATAGGTCGAGGGGTGAGGCGGCATTTCATTTTCATACGTAATGCCGAGCCCGCCTCCTAAATCTAAATATTTTATATTGAATCCTTTAGATATAATTTTATCTAAAAGTTCTTTTATTATTTCTACCGCATCGTTAAACGGCGTTATTTCTGTTAACTGAGAGCCTATATGGCAGTCAAGCCCTACAACGTCTATGTTAGGCAGTTCCCCCGCGGTTTCGTAAGCCGAAAGGGCATGTTTTATATTTATTCCGAATTTGTTTTTCTTAAGCCCGGTAGAAATATAAGGATGCGTTTTAGGGTCAACGTTGGGATTTATCCTGAAAGATATTCTTGCCTTCGCGTTAAGCCTGCCCGCGACTTTATCTATGAGAAAAACTTCCGGCAGGGATTCTACGTTAAACATAAGAATATCGGATTTAAGGGCAAATTCTATTTCGCTTTCGGTTTTTCCTACGCCGGAATAAACGACTTTATGGGCATCTACGCCCGCTTTTAGCGCCCTGAAGAGCTCTCCGCCGGAAACTATGTCCGCTCCCCATCCCATTTTAAATAAAAAATTAAGCACGGCTATATTGGAATTAGCCTTTACGCTGTAACAGATTAAAGAATTTAAGACCTTTGAGCTTTCGTTAAAAACGTTAAAATGCCTCCTAAGAGTCGCAAGCGAATACAGGTAAAAAGGCGTGCCGGCTTCGGACGCAATTTGTTCAACGGGAACGTCTTCGCAATAAAGCTCGTTTTCTTTGAAAATAAAGTCGTTCATAGCTATAATTTCCTTTCTATTATATAATTTGCTATATCTATTAAACTTGTTTTATATTCGGAATCCGGAAATATGCCTAAATTTTCCTTTGCTTTCTCTACGGCGTCTTTTGCCTTTGAAATGGTGTAGTTTATGGACCCGTAGCTTTTAACCAGCCCTAAAACCGTCTTAAGGTCTTTAACCGCAAGTTTTTTCTTATAAATTATTTTGGAAATAGTATCTTTCTCTTTTTCATCCGCCCTTTCCAATGCGTGTATAAGCGGAAGGGTAAGTTTGCCTTCTTTCAAATCGTTGCCTATAAACTTGCCGAATTCCTCGTCCGAGATATAATCTAAGGCATCGTCCATAAGCTGAAAAGCAATCCCTATATTTAAACCGTAATTGTAAAGATTTTTTATGCAGTTATCGTCTCTGCCGGCTATTATGGCTCCAGCCTGCGAAGCGCAGGCAAAAAGAACCGCCGTTTTCTTTATGATTATATCTAGATAGTCTTCTTCGGTAGTCTTGACGTCAGCGGTTTTTACAAGCTCTTTAACTTCCCCCTCCGCCATAAGCGTCGTGGCGTCGGAATATGCCTTTATAATTTCGGAGTCGTCGAGGGCAGATAAAATTTTAAAGGACTTGGCGAATAAATAGTCTCCTACGAGGACGGAGGCTTCGTTTCCGAAAACTATATTTGCCGACGACTTGCCCCTTCTTAAGGGAGCGTTATCGACTACATCATCGTGCAGGAGGGTAGCCGTATGGATAAATTCTATAACGGCTGCTAACGGGATATGGCTGCCGCCTTTATATCCGCAAATCTTCGCGGATACTATGAGAAGTATAGGGCGTATCCTCTTTCCGCCGCTTGAAATAACATATTTGGCGACTTTATGGATTAACGGGGTTTCCGTTATAAGGTGGGTTTCAAACTGCTCTTCCACTCTTTTAAGTTCGTCTTCTATGTAGCTGAAAGAAATATTACGCAAATTTTAATCTCTTTTTAAGGTTTATTAATTATGCCTGACGTTTATTTTATTTTAGTTAGACTAAATATTCAATAATTTTTTTTAGCTTTGAAACCGGATGAAGGTTTATGCCGGAAACGCCTTTTAAATTTTTAACGTCTTTAAAATTCGACATAGGAAGCAGAACGTCTCCGAAACCCATATTCACGGCTTCCTTTATTCTTGCGGCTGGATTAGGGACGCCCCTTATTTCTCCCGTCAGTCCGACTTCTCCGAATGCCGTAAAATTTGAAGGCAGGGGTTTTTCCATATAGCTGGACGCCAGCGAAAGCGCAAGCGGCAAATCTACCGCGGGTTCCTGTATGCTTATGCCCCCGAATATTTTAACGTAAATCTCCTTAGACGAAAGTTTTATGCCTTCTTTTTTTTCTAAGACAGCCGATATAATAGAAACCCTTCCGCCGTCTATACCGAGGCATACCCTTTTTGGAACCGGCATATAAGAAGGAACTACGAGAGCCTGAACCTCCACGAGCATCGCCCTTGTACCTTCGAGGCACGGGGTAACGACCGAGCCCGGCGAACCTTCCTGCCTTTCAGACGTAAAATACGCAGAAGGATTTTTTACGCCTGTTAACCCGTTTTCAGACATTTCATAAATTCCGGCTTCGTCGGTAGAGCCGAACCTGTTTTTATAGCATCTTAAAATCCTGTACGAGTCCCTTTTGCCG
>JAJZYC010000055.1 GCA_021806125.1 bacterium | reverse complement strand
ACAGGAACTATATGCTCGAAAAGGCTAACGACATTGTCGCTCATAACTTTAAAAGCAGGTTTATACGAAAAATATCCGATTCCAAAAAAATATCGAGCATCGTATTGATAAGAATAAAAAACGGGCGGGAGAGTTACATAAATAAGTTTAAATACAAGTATAAGAATAAAGTTAAAAAATTAAGCGACTATCAAAGATTTCTGGGAATTATTCTAACAAAGAACAGGTATATATATACAGGGTTTGGGAGGGATAAATCTGACAGGCTTATAGAACTAAGGACAATTTACTGGCTGATACATAAAAACAGCGGGTTTATAATTATATTAAATAAGCATATAACCAGCGGTTATTTAAGAAGCATAACTATTAAAAACAATATGACCGTCCGTTTGGGCATCTATTACGGGAGCAAGAGGTCGGCGGTTTCGACCGTCATAAATAATAGGTATTGGGGTGTCGGTCAAAGCGCCACTAAAAAACAGCTTCAGGTTTTAAAAAAAGGCAAAAGTGTTTATACGTCCGTAGTTGTAAGAGGCGTCCCATTTTATATATACAATAAACCGGTAAAAAACTACGGCGGCAAAATAATAGGAATTTTAGGTTCCGGAATAGAGCAATATAGATTTTTATCCTATCTTTCAGAGCTTTATATACCGATACTTTTTTTCTTCGGCTTATATATTTTTGCTATATTATTTTTTATGTTAGTTTATAAGAAATTTACAGGCCCGTTTTACGACCTTTTAAGAAACATCGAAGAAATAGACCCTAATAACCCTAAAAGACAGGATTTGGCAAGCAAATATCAAAATAAAGAAACCGAATTTTACAATTTTGCAAAAGCAATTACTGTTCTAAACGATACGATAATCAAAAAACAGGAAGAAAATAAACTTATCGTATCTAATATAAACTATTTTTCTAAAACAGTTTCCGAGATGGACGATTTTAATTCTTTAACCCTTAAACTTATGGACTTAATAGTTGAAAAAATGGGATACGGCTATGCATGGTTCGGGGTTTTAGACGAGGACAAAAAAGAGGTTAAAATAATAAGCGCCTATAATAATGATTTTAGTTATACAAAAAACCTGATTCTTAAATATGACGACCAGACCGGCAATTTAAAATATTCGCAAAACTTAACGGCAACGGCAATAATGTCCAAGGATTATGCAGTGATAAACGATGCAGAAAGCGATAAAACCGTTCCGTATTATTATAAAGATAAACTTCTTGAATATAAATTTTTATCGGCAGGAGCGTTTCCGTTAATTGCACAGGGTAGGGTTATAGGCGTGCTGGGGGTTTATTCAAACAAAAAAAACGCCTTTGACAGCATTAAAGCCGGTGTGATTTTAAATTTAGCAAATTATCTTGCACATTTAATGATTTATCTAAAAAACCTTAAAAGATCGTCTATTTTATCGGAAATGGCGGAACAAATATTATTTTCAATGACGACGGGGTATGAAAAGCGGCAGGAAGAAGGCTCGACCCATGACGGCAGTTCCGTTCCTTCCCGGGTAGCGGAGCGGCAGCCAAAGCTTGACGAAGCATTTCTTCGAGAATTTTTAAATAATCTGGAAGATAATCTGCAGACCGACTTCGTCGAATTTATCGTCTATGACGGGATTAAAAATGAGATTGTAAGAGCGGAGTTTTCAAGGGGCTGGGAATACAATTTAGGTAAAAACACCTTAGACCCTACCCCTACATTATTCGTTCAAAAAAGAATCGCGGAAAACAGGCTGGATGCTTATAATTATCAGGAAGACGAATTTGCTGCGGAGTTTTTTAAAGATAAGGGCGTTAAAGACATAATTCTTTACACATTCCAAGGAACAAAAGGCAGAAGGTATATGGCGGTAACCGGAGTAATCGAAAGAAAAACGGCGTTTTACGGAGAGGATTTAGAATTTTTTAGAAACGGTATTAACTTTATTGCTGCATATTTTGAGATTAATACGCTTTTGGAGAAATTGGATTTGTCTTTGGAATTACTGGAAAACAGGGAAAATTTGATAAATAAAATGGTCGAGTTCGGGGTTGTTTCAATAAATTTGACAGATAAATTAGTAAGCCTATACAATGATTACTTTGCCGGAGTTTTTAATGTCGGGAAATTTTCCGCTCCGATAAGTTTAGATAAATTTTATGAAATTATAAAACCGGCTTTCAAAGACGAAAATTTTGCCTACACTATTTTCGAAACATATATAAAAAACAGATATACGGCTACAATAGAAAGCGTAGAAATAAATCTTAAAAGCGGGATTACGCTAGGCATGAAATCCAGTTTATTTTTAACCAAAAACAACAATATTATAAGGCTCCTTGTCTTTGGAAATATTACCGAACTGCGAGAAAACATAAAAAACCTTGAGAACTTAACTAAAAAGCTTAATTTATTAAATGATTTATCATATAAATTATCCGTTGTGTTCACGCTTGAATATGCTATAAAAACATTCGCGGAGGGGCTTTATACTATAAAAAAAGATGGAGAGGGAAAAGTAGATTCCCTTCATATCAATATATTCGATACCGTTACTAAAAAGACGGTTACGTCGCTGATTTACAGCAGGAAGGAAAATAGGCAGGGAGAAGATGCGCTTTCCGAAAATTCCAGCAAGGTTATCATAACGACTAATAATATTAATTATGAGGATTATTTGTCAAACTGCGAACTTTTGAAAGACCGAAATAATAAAAACCAGGACGGAATGGTCGATAATTGCGAGTTTCGCGGGACTTCAGGCAGTTATACCTGTTTTGTGCTTAAAATCAGCGACGAGATTGCAGGGACAGTTTCGATAGATTCGGAAGATAAAGATTTCTTTACGAAGGAAATGACGGATTTGATAAAAGAAATAATCAACATAGCCTCTCCGGTTTTCGCAAAACTTATATTAATAGAAACGAACAAAGAACTCGCGATTACCGATTCCCTCACCGAAATATACAATAGAAGATTTATGTATGAATTTGCCAAAAGAGAAATCGTCAGGGCATGCAGAAATTCAGCCGATCTTTCCATTGCCATATTAGATATCGATAAATTTAAAAATATAAACGACAATCACGGCCATCATATGGGCGACATTATGCTGACCGAATTTACCAATGATTTGAAAAATGTTTTAATGAGGAAACAGGATATTATTACAAGGTACGGCGGCGATGAATTCGTTATGATTTTACCGGATACCGATAAAGTTAATGCGTTTAATTTGATGGAAAGATTGAGAGCTTACATTGAAGGAAGAATATATAATTTTGAAGACAATTTAAATTTAAATATTACTGTATCGATAGGAGTTTCAAGTTTGAGAACGCTGCCGGACGGCAAAAGCATAAAAAATAACGGCGACCCTGACGATATTTTAAATCGCCTTCTAAAGATTGCGGACGATAATTTATACAGGGCTAAAGATTTAGGCAGAAATAAAGTCGTAGGATAAATTAAGGGCTTGAAAATTTATATAAAAAGATTAATAATATATCATTAATATGAATAATGAATCTGAAATTATAAGCGAAATAAATAAAATTTCGGAAAATGCCGAAAAACTCTTGAATTCTTCAAAAAATTTAGACGAGTTAGAGAGCGGGTTCCGTGATTTTGCCGGTAAAAAAAGTAAAATAGCCGCTATATTGCATAATATTCACCTATATTCAGCGGAAGAAAAGAAAATTATCGGTTCAAAATCCAATGAAGTTAAAAAACGCATAGAGAATATTTACGGCAGTAAAAAAGAAGAACTTTCGATTGCAGAACGCAGCAAGTTTTTAAACGGACGCAGTATCGATTTGACCATTCCGGGCAATTATATAGAAATAAAGCATAAGCATCCTATAACCGCAGTTTTAGAAGAAGCATGCGATTTTTTTACTTCGATGGGTTTCGAGATAGTCGAAGGTCCTGAAATTGAAACGACCTATTATAATTTTGATGCTCTTAATATTCCTGCAGACCATCCTGCAAGAGACGTTTGGGATACTTTTTATCTTCTTAACGGAATGGTTCCAAGAACACATACATCAAGCGTTCAGGCAAGAACTCTTGAAAAGAAACAACTTCCTCTTAGGATAATTGCGCCCGGCAGATGTTACAGGTATGAAGCGGTAGATGCGACCCATCTTTTTATGTTTAATCAAATGGAAGGACTTTTTGTCGATAAAAATGTAAAACTTTCCGATTTAAAGGGGATATTGGAAGAAACCGTGCGGCATCTTCTTGGCGCAAGGAAAACACGCTTCAGGCCGGCTTTTTATCCTTTTGTAGAACCGGGATTGGATCTGGATATAGAGTGCGTATTTTGCGGCGGAAAAGGTTGCGGAGTATGCAAAAATACGGGATGGATAGAAGTAATTCCATGCGGGATGGTTCATCCTAACGTTTTTAAATATGCGGATATCGATCCTAAAGAATATAAAGGTTTTGCATTTGGAATGGGATTCGACAGAATCGTAATGTTGAAATACAATATTAACGACCTCAGGCTGCTTTATCAGGGAAACCTCGATATCCTTAGACAGTTTTAACGGTTTTCTTTCAAAAATTCCGACATTTTTCCCGCATAAGTAATAAAAATTATTTCTTTTGCTCTCGAAGCCGCAACGTAAAATAGTTTAGCCTCATCGTTTTCGCCTGTTTTTAGTTCAATACGACTGTCTAAAAATTTAATAAAAGGATGCCTTAAAGCATCCCGCGCCGTATTTGCCGGCGATATGCTTTTTAAATGAGGTATATTACCATGCGTTACGTTTGCTATAAAAACGGCGTCGAATTCAAGCCCTTTGCTCCGGTGTATAGTTCCTATAAATCCGCCGCCGCTATAAAAAGAAAAATTATTGTGATAAAATCCGCCGATAATAGTTTCAAAATGCTCAGCTTCCCTTTGCGTCCTAACCAAAATAGCGGTAGATTTTCCTTGCGAAATCAATTTGTTAAACATTTTTTTAATAAATTCCTCTTCAGCATTTTTATTTTTAAATCTTAAAACATTAACGGGGTTGTTTCTACTCGCGTTCGTCGGCGGTTCGCCGCTTCCGGTTTTAGCAGTTAATTTTTTAGGATACCTGAAAGCAATCTTATTTATTATAGAATTGCAGAAATCGACGATCTTATAATTCGACCTGAAATTATTTTGCAGGACAAAAACTTTTCCGGAAGGAAAAAATAGGTCGAAGAATAATATGTTAAAAGAATCGCCGCCGTTAAATCCGTATATTGCCTGGTCGTCGTCGCCTGCATACATGACTGCGCCCCTTGCAAAATCTATTTTTTTAATGATATAATCGCTCAAAAAATCTAAATCTTGATATTCGTCTATAAGTATATATTTGAACCGCGAAGCGATTTCTAATGCGATATCTTTATTTCTGAGAAGTTCTATAACGCATAAAATAATTTCGCCGTAAGATATAAAAGCTATGTCTGCGGTTTCGCCGAAATTATCGCGGTTTTGGTTAATTAAAGGCGGAGATTTAAATCCCAGGTCTTTATAAAATTCTTTTACTATGGAATAAAAGAAACTGTGATATGTCGAAATATTTAAAACATTACCGGCTTTAAAATTATTTTTAATCCCCTTTAACCGCAGGCAGGATGCAATTCTATTTTTTATTTCAATTGCCGCATTATTCGTAAATGTTAAAATTATTATAGAATCTGCAGGAATAAAATTTAAAAGGTATAAAAATTTATTCACGATAATTTTAGTCTTTCCTGAACCTGCTCCCGCAATAATAAGTTGAGGCGAGGATGTTTCTTTTACCGATATATCCTGGATAGCGCTTATTTTGTCGAAGGCCGTTTTATTTGCCGAGGTTTTATTGTATCGGCAATTAATAGATTTGCGCATATTTCGGGAAGTTCCGAGAAATATTTTAATTTTATTAATTAATTCATCTGGATAAAAATAAATATCCGTTAAAGTAGTATTTATCGATATGCCGTTCTTTAAAATAAATTCGCCGTTTGAAGCGGCATTCATTCTAAAGGGAACAGCCGCTATTTTAATTTCAAATTTTTTATCGTTTGAAAAAAACAGATACGGTTTGCCGTAATTTTCCGAAGGAGCTTTTTTAATGTAAAACCCTAAAGCGTTAATTTTAAGGATAACGTTAGCCATGGAAGATGTATAGCCTCCGTGTTTTCCGCTATATATCATTCTGGTTTCCGCAAGAAAGGTTAAGCGAGTTTTATAAACATCCAAAATCATATATTCGGGGGAATTTTTAGCGTAATTTAAATATAAAGAAAAAACATCGTCGATTCCAGAACTATTATCGGTTTTTAAGCAGAAAACAACGGGGCTGTTTATGGCAAAATCGCAAACGGCATTTAATAATGCGGCATCCGACAGGCATTTTATTTCTACGTCCTCCAGTATGATGAACTTTGCGGATAAAAACCCTGCAATATCTTTAAAAGGAAAGCCTAGCGGAGATGTTATTCCGCCGTTAAAATTAAAATAGGCTTTTAAGGCCTTAAAAGAATATAATTTATAATCATTTTTAAATTCCGCGGCCTTTTTTATAAAATCTTCCTTATCCGATTCGGAATAAATCATAGTTCCTATATAACAGGACAGATTAAAATTGAAATTTTTAAAATAAAGATTTATCATATTATAGATTAAATTATTTTAATTTCTTTAAAATCTGATATTTAAATAATGACCGGAAAATATAATAATATCTATGCCGATAGAAACGGGGAATATTTCTATCTTAATGACTATATACCCAAAAATAAAAAAGCGCAGCCGTATGAAGATGCCGTTAAACATTCCGAGTATATATTGAAATACAAAAAAGGAGACCCCGGGATAACGGCTTATTTCGCCAAAATTTTAAATAATATTATATATAATTATTTTTATTTTTACGATTTGATTCTTCCGGTTCCTCCAAGCAATTCCTATTTGGATGTTTATTCGAATGCGCTTGTATGTTCATATATTTCGGCGTTGGGAACCGTTAATACTCTTGAAAGGGCTATAATGTGCGATAGGGGACATAAACCCGGGCATATCGGAGATATCGATTCTAAAAAAAAGGATTTAACGCATATTTCGGTCGCGGATAGATATAATTTTGAAGAAAAAAACATAATAATTCTGGACGATATCTTAACTACCGGAAAGACATTCGCGCATATAAAATATGCTTTGTTAAAAAAAGGCGCAAATACCGTTACGGGGTTGTTTCTCGGAAAAACATGTTCTGCCCGCGGTTTCGGAAAAGAGGGTATTAATGGATGATTTAATATGCACTCTTGCGCTGAAGAAGATAAAAGGCCTTCAGAATCAGCATATATTTTTTTTATTAAAGACGTTTAAGAATCCATGCGAAATTTTTAGCGCGGAAAAGTCGGATTTTATGAGGGCAGGTTTAAAAGCCGAATATATAAAAATTTTAACAAATTCAAGAATAATAAGGACTGCATTCTTTGATGCTATAAAAGAAATAGAAGAAGCTTCAAAAAACGGAATTAAAATTATTACTTTTAATTCCGTTTTATATCCTTCCAATTTAAGGCTTATAAAAACAAAACCCCCTATTTTATACTATAAAGGAGTGCTGAAGGAAAATTTAAGATTTGCGTCGGCGGTCGTAGGACAGAGGAAACCGCCGGATTATGCGTTGGAACTTGCAAGAAATATTACTATAAAGTTATGTTCGTACGGTTATTCCGTAATAAGCGGACTTGCAACTGGAATAGACGCGGCGGCACACAAAACTGCCTTAAAAAATAACGGATATACCGTTGCTTATATAGGCGCCGGTTTGCTTTCGCCTCCGTATCCTCCGGAAAACAGGGACCTTTATAACGAGATTATATTAAACGGCGGGGCGGTAGTTTCGGAACTGCCTTTGCATGAAAAAATATCTTCTAAAAATTTAGTCGCGAGGGACAGACTGCAAAGCGGTTCGGGACTTGGAACGTTTGCGGTGTCTTCGCCGATAAAAAGCGGAACTATGAAAACGTGCAATTTTTCCATAAAGCAGAAAAGACCCGTTTTTGTGCCGGAATATAATCTGGAACTCATGAATTCTCAAGATAATCTAGGCTTAAAATCTCTTTTTGGAGGATTAGGGGTCTCAGGTTTAAAGTTAAATAAAGATTTTTCTTTCGATATAACGGAAGCCGCAGAAGAGATGATGCAGGTTTATAATAAAATATACGCCGGAAAATTTGACGAAGACGATTTGTCGGCCCAGCCGAGCTTATTTGATTTTATTTAATGGATTTTTATAAAAAAGGAGGAATTTCAAATTGAAAGTTAGCTTGAACTGGCTTAAGGAATTTGTAAATTTCAATACGGACGTCGAAAAAATAGCAAATCTTTTAAACACCAGAACAATGGAAGTGGAAAAATTTTTTCCTTATTTTTCGCAAAAAAAATCGTTTCAAAATATAGTAGTGGGAGAAATTAAAAGCATAACGGAGCATCCGTCGAGCGATAAGTTCGGCATTGCGGAAGTTTACGGCGGAGAAACCGTCGGAACTAAAAAAATAGTTTTTACAAAAGAAGGGCTTGATATAAAAGTCGGAGAGAAGCCTTTAATCGCTACAAAAGGAACCGTTTTCGAACACGGTTTAAAGATAAGGGACAAAGCTATATTCGGCGTAATTTCGGAAGCGGCTTTCTGTTCAGAAAAAGATTTAGGCATGCAGTTGAACACATCTTCGATAATAAAGTTCCCTTTTGAAAAAATAGGCAGAACGGCTTACGATATTTTTGAATTAAACGATGCCGTTTTGGAATTCGACCTCGAGCCTAACAGACCGGATTTATTCGGCGTTTTGGGATTTGCCTACGAATTATCC
>JAJZYC010000054.1 GCA_021806125.1 bacterium | reverse complement strand
TACCTTTCCTTTTAAAATTCCCAACCCTTCGCTATAACCGAATTCTTCGGAGGTTTCAAATAAAAGCTGCATGCCCAGACATATTCCTAAAAAATGCCTGCCCTCAGCGATAGCGTCTTTAACCGGACTGATAAGTCCTTTTTGCTTAAGCGTTAACATAGCGTCTTTAAACCCGCCGACACCTGGAAGAATTAAATAGTCAGCTTCTTCGATATGCTTATAATTTCCGGTAATCTCGGCGTCGTATCCCAAAAAATTAAAAGCGTTGCGGACGTTTTTAAGGTTTCCCATTCCGTAATCGATTATCGCTATTTTTTTTTCCATTCTTTTTTCGCTTACTTTTTTTCTATAATAAAATATTTATAAACTGCATTGGCTATGCCGCCCGCAATCAACTGCCTGAATGTTGAAGAACCCAGGAGATGTTCTTCATAAGGATTAGAAATAAAAGCGTATTCGATAACGACAGCCGGCATCGTCGTAAACCTCAGCACGTAAAGGTCGTCTCTTACGACCCCGTCGTATTTCAGATTTAACTTTGAGGAAATATAATGCTCTAAATAGCCGGCAAACCCGTAGGAATTTTTGTGAAAATAATAAACGGTCGTTCCATACAGATAAGGAACGACGACGGAATTGCAGTATAAGCCTATAAACAAATTCGCTCCGCTTCTGTTCGCCTCAGCCGCTCTTTGCTGCAAGCTCACGTTTATATTAGATGTCCTGTCTATTTCCGTTTTTATGCCTTTGGCTTCTAAAAGTTTTTTTAGTTTCAGCGCAATACTCAAATTAACAAAATCTTCCGGCAGTCCCATAGGCCCTATGCCGCCCGGGTCGCCTCCGCCGTGGCCCGCATCGAGAAAAACATTGAAATGTACCCCCCTGAACGCGGCGGGTTTTTTAATCTTTAAGGTTGAGATTTTTCCCTTGAACCTGCCTGCCTTATTTAAAACATATAAAACAACATTATAGCGGTTATTCCCTATATTTATCGTTCTTATCCGCGGTTCGGACAAAACGGTTTGCCTGAAGACTATATGGACGGAATAATTCGGCGCGGCGCTGAATTGGGAATATGAAACGGAATATACATTTTTAAAAGGCCGGGCTATCTTTTTTCCGCGGCCGTATAAAATAGACCGTCCGAATGATAGAATAAAAAAATTTTTATTACCTTTTTTAAATAAATATCCTTTATAATTAGGCCTGCCTATAGTATATATATTTATAGTTCCGACTGCGTTATTTACGGAAACTCCCGTAATTTTAGTTATATTGCCGGCATAAGCATAAACATTTCCTGTTCTTGCCGCGGCAAAGCTGAATAATAAAACTGCGAACAAAAATAAAATTAAATTTTTCATCTTTTAAATGCTTCCTTTTGTCGAAGGTATTCCGTAATTACCGGCTATTTTAAGCGCATCCGATATTGCCCTGCCCGTCGATTTAAATATTGCCTCTACCATATGGTGAACGTTTGAACCGTATTGAATGTTTATATGCAGATTTATAAGGGCATTTTTGCATAACGCTTCAAAAAATATATTAGAATACACATAAAAAAATTTATCTACGAGAATTTCCCTCGATTCCTGCTTGGAAACCGAAAAAAGAGGCGGCGAAGACCATTTTCCGGTTTGGGACATATCCTCGTCCATAAACCTATAAACAAAAAAAGACCTCCCGCAAAAATCGACGGAGGACTGGACAAGCGCTTCGTCCATAGGAACCGAAGCAAAACCGAATCTTTTAATGCCTTTTTTATCTCCCGATAATTTCATCAATGCGCCGCCTATGACTATTCCCGTATCTTCAATGAGATGGTGCAGGTCAACTCCTATATCTCCTTTTGCGTTAAGGTAAATATCGAAACCGGAGTGCTTCGAAAACTGTTCGAGCATATGATTAAAGAACGGCACTCCCGAATCTATCCCGTAACTGCCCTTTCCGTCGATATCGAGAGAAAGTTTAATATCGGTCTCGGTCGTTTTTCTTGCAAAATCCCCTTTGCGTCCGTTCGACCCGTCTTTCTCGGTTTTTGCGTAATGAACCGGCTTAGTTTTTTCCATATTTTCACCTTAAAACAATATATATTATAACATATTCCGCGTATCTTGACAGGCGGAATTCATAACGCTCCGAATTCTTTAAGATAACCCGCGAGCTTTTTATTTTCGGCGGGCGTGCCCACGGTAATCCTATAAAACAATTCCATATCTCCCGTAAAGCTTCTAACTATTATATTATTGGCATTAAGAAACTTATCGAATTTATTTTTTAAATTTTTATTTTTGAGCCTTACCAATAAAAAATTGGCGTCGGACGGATAAACATGGATATAATCCAGTTTACTTAACACGGAATATAATTTTTCTCTTTGCCCGACCGTTTTTTTTATATTTTTATCGAATTCGCCGAAATTATTTAAAAAGAATTCGATAGAACTTAACGTCAAAGAGTTTATATTGTAAGGCAATTTTATTTTTTTAAATTCGTTTATTAGCTTGTTTCCCGAAAAAAGCATCCCGAACCTCAATCCGGCAAGGCCTATTTTAGAAAAAGTCCTTAGAACTATCAGGTTATCGTATTTGTTTATATATTTTATAAAAGACTCTTTGTTTGAAAAAAATATATAAGCTTCATCTACCACGACGATGTTATTTTTATTTTCTAAAAGATTTTTTATAGTATCGCGGTTAAAATGGTTTCCCGTCGGATTATTGGGATAACTGAAAAAAAATATTTTTTTTGAATTTTTATCTTTAGCTTTAGCGCCGCTTATATTTTCCGGCAAATCGAAATATTTTTCGTCGAGTTTTACTGGTTCGGTCTTTAAATCGTTGTATCTTGCTATTATGCCGTACATAGAAAAAGAGGGCTCCGGGATTTTTACGGCGACGTCTTTTTTAAGGCTAAGCAGAATAATAGATATAAGTTCGTCGGAGCCGTTGCCGAAAATAAAATTTTCAGCCGCCGTTCCGTAAAATTTCTCGAGCAGTCTTATGAGGTTTTTCGAACCTGAATCCGGGTAAAGATTTATGAGCGTATCTTTTATGAAATCCGCATACTTTTTTTTAATATTCCTGTTTAAGGTATAGTTGGATTCGTTTGCATCGAGTTTTAAGGCTTCACCGGATTCAACCTCGCTTACCTTATAAGCGGATAGTTCAAGAACGCTGTTCTTGATAAAATTTTCTATTTTTAACGGAGGCATGGCGGTTTTTTTATTGTTTTTTTTGCTTTTTTAACCCTGAAACTTACGGATTCGCCGTGGGCGCTAAGCCCTTCGACTCCGGAAAAAAATTCGACGTCGCCCGCGCTTTCCAATAAAAAATCGGGGTTAGATGAAATAACGCTCGTTCTTTTAAGGAAAGACAGGGTATCTAACGGCGAAAAAAACCTTGCCGTGCCGCCTGTAGGAAGAACGTGGCTCGGGCCGGCGACATAGTCGCCCAAGGCTTCCGGAGTATTGCCGCCTAAAAATACGGCTCCGGCATTTTTTATTAAAAACAGTTTTTCGAAAGGGTCTTTTACATATAGCTCGAGATGTTCCGGGGCAAGCTCATTTGCAATATCGATAGATTCGTTTAAAGAATCCGTTATTACTAAAGAGGCATTGGAATTTATAGATTTTTCGATTATTTCTTTTCTTTTTTCGTTCTTAATTAATTTCGGCAAAATTTTCTTTATTTTTTCTATAATAGGACGGCTGTCGCTTATAGCCGTAGAAATAGCCATTTCATCATGTTCGGCTTGAGACATCATATCTATCGAAACGAGTTCCGGGTCGGCGGATTCATCGCATATTATAGCAATTTCGCTCGGTCCGGCAATCATATCTATATCTACGTCGCCGTAAACCATTTTTTTCGCGGTAGCAACGTAAATATTTCCTGGACCCGCTATCTTATCTACCCTTGGAATTGTTTCTGTTCCGTAAGCAAGGGCAAATACGGCATGCGGACCGCCTATTCTAAATATTTTGCTTATGCCGCACAAAACTGCCGCCGCTATAACATAATCGTTTAACTTACCACCGGGAGGGGTAACCATAATAATATCTTTAACTCCTGCGGCGGATGCCGGAACCGCATTCATAATAACCGAGGACGGATAGCTTGCCTTGCCTCCGGGGACATATATTCCGACTTTTTGCAGGGGAGCTATAAGCTGTCCTGTAATAAGTCCGCAATCATTATTTGAAAACCATGTTTGTATTTTTTGCTTAGAATGATAATCGTAAACTCTTTTTATAGTATTTTCGATGCTTTTTCGTTCGTTTTTAGTTAAAAAATTAACCGCTTTTGCCTTGTCATTTTCTTTGATTAAAAAATCTTCCGGTTCCAGTTTTATTTTATCGAATTTTTCGGTATAAGCGGATAAGGCTTTATCCCCTTTGGAAATAACATCGGAACGTATAATTTTAAGTTTCTGCTGAACCTTATCCGAAAAGTCTAACTGCCCAAGCCGTCTTTTTTTCAAAAAATCTTTAAAATTATCTTTTTTAGAATCGAATATCCGCATTCTTTTTAACCTGTTTCTTTAAATTATCTATCAGAGCCGCAATTTCTTCCGAATTGATTTTAAGGCTTGCCCTGTTAACTATAAGTCTCGAGGTAACAAATACGATATCTTCCAGCGGGGTCAGATTATTCTGCTTTAAAGTTTCGCCTGTAGAAACCAAATCGACGATAAAATCGCACAAGCCGGAAATAGGGGCAAGCTCCACGTTGCCGTAAAGCTTTATGATTTGAACGTTTGAAACGCCTTTTTTATTAAAAAACTCTTTCGTTATTCTGACGTACTTTGTCGCAATACGCAGATTCGCTCCAGAATAATAAATTTTTTTTTTAATATCTTCTCCGATAATGGGAAACTGCTCGTCCGATATTACCGCCGCGACATTTTTACTTGCGCATTTAATTTCTTTATCTATTATTTTTCTATCCGCCGCCGCGACTACTCTACATTTGCCTATGCCTAAATCCAGGGGTTCATATACGTTTCTCGGCTTCTCTAGTAAAACGTCCTTTCCCGAAATTCCCGCGTCGGCTGCTCCGTATTCGACGAAGGTAGGCACGTCCCATGGCTTTACTATAAGCAGGCTAACGTCGTCGTCCTGGTAATCGAATATTAGTCTTCTCGAGTCGTAATCCGCATCAGGATGTTTAACGTATCCCGATTTTCTTAAAAGTCCAAGTGCATCTTTAAGGACCCTTCCTTTGGGAACGGCAATTTTAAGTTTTTTCTTTTTATTATATTTTTTATTTTGTGTTGTTTTCATTATTTTATGCGCTCTTACTGCAAGCCTCATCGTTGAAATCTTGTCCGTCCGCTTCCGCTACAGATGGACCGCTTACCTTAACCCTTGAAATTATAGCGCCTAAATTGGATAATTTTTTTTCCATTTTTTCATAACCGCGGTCAAGATGATAAATCCTTGAAACCGTGGTTAAACCGTCGGAGGAAGCCAGTCCGGCTAAAACAAGCGAAGCGCTCGCCCTTAAATCCGTAGCCATAACCTCGGCTCCGGAGAGCTTTTTTACTCCTTTTACTATGGCATAATTATTTCTGACCTTTATATTGGCTCCGAGGCGTATAAGTTCTGCAACGTGCATAAACCTGTTCTCGAAAACATTTTCGGTAATAACGCATAATCCGCTGGAAAGCGTCATAAGAGCCATAATTTGAGCCTGCATATCGGTAGGAAAATCGGGATAGGGTGAAGTAGAAACATCGACGCTTTTAATGATTTTGGCGCCTTTTACCCGCATTGACGACGACGAGTTTATAATAATCTTTGCGCCGGCTTCGGAAAGCTTTTCTATAACCGATTTAAGGTGGCTTACGTTTATATTTTTAAGGAATATATCGCCTTTTGTTATTGCCGAAGCTGCCATAAACGTCCCGGCTTCTATCCTGTCTGGAAGAACGCGGTGGCATAAGCGTTTAAGCTTTTTAACGCCGTTTACGGTAATTACGGTCGGCTCAGTTCTTTTTATTTCTGCCCCGCCGTTATTAAGAGCGGTAATCATATCGTCTATTTCCGGTTCCATTGCGGCATTTCTTATAATAGTCGTGCCTTCCGCGAGTGTTGCCGCCATAATTACGTTTTCGGTTCCGGTAACGGACGGAATAGGAAAATTTATTACGGCGCCTTTGAGTTTATCGGCATAAACATCCACGTATCCATGGTCAACTTCGACTGTGGCGCCGAGAAGCTTAAGCGCGTTTAAATGAAAGTCTATAGGCCTTGCACCGATAGCGCAGCCTCCGGGGAGAGAAACTCTCGCTCTTTTATATTTTGCAAGAAGAGGACCTAAAACAAGAACGGAAGCCCTCATAGTTTTTACGAGGTCGTAAGGCGCATCGTAATTATTGATATTAGAAGTGTTTATAATTAATTTATCGGCTTCCCCCGATTCTTTAATTTCGGCTCCAAGGCTCACCAAAAGTTTCTTAATAGTTTTAATATCTTCAAGGTCGGGAACGTTATCGATTTCACTATCTGAACCGTCAAACATAATCGAAGAAACTATTATCGGTAAAGATGCATTTTTGGAACCGCTTATAGAAACTTCCCCTACTAACGGAAAGCCCCCTTCTATAACCATTTTATCCATATGTAATTTTAACCGCCCTTTCTTTATTATTTAAATCGTTAATAAAAGTTAAATTCTTAAATTTTATATTTTTATTTTTAAACTTTTCGTTAAATAAAGAATATATTTCCGATTTTTTTCTATAATCGATTTCTAAAATAAGCGTTTTGGTCTTATTAGTTTTAAGAACGGCATAATCGAATATTTTCCTATAGAATTTAAGTCCGTCCCTTCCGCCGTTCAAAGCATTAACCGGTTCGTAAAGCTTAATATCGTCGTCTAACTCTTTTAATTCGCCGGATTCTATATAAGGAGGATTGGAAATAATTATATCGAAATTATCGAAATCCGCCATATTAAAATCCAAAACGGGATTAATAAAGGCCGGGGCGTACGACTTTAATTTAATTATGTCGAAATAAACCGGCACTACCTTCTCCCGCACTCCGTTTGCAATTATATTTTTTTTAGCGGCGTTCAGACTCCTTATGCTGTTATCGGCAGCATAAATTATAACATTATCAGAATTCTTTGCAATAGAAATCGCAATTGCTCCGGAACCGGTTCCTATATCGAGAATGGAGATTTTCCTTTTTAATCCGCCGGAAAGCCTTTTTATTTCTTTTAATGCTTCATCTACCAAACATTCGGTATCGGGTCTCGGTATTAAAACCGATTTGCCGACGAAAAAATCCAGGGAGTAAAACTCTTTTTTGTTTGCAATATAAGCAAAAGGCTCCCTCTTGCTCCTTCTTTCTATCAATTTTTCGAATAGATTTATTTTACTTCCGGCAATTTTATCGTTATAAGAAACAATTATTTCTTCAAGGGTTTTCCTTAGAACATGCTTCATTATGCATGCCGACTCGTTAAACGGGTTAAGAATGCTTTCATTCTTAAGACGGGCTTCTCCCCATTTAATCAATTCGTAAACGGACATATCTTTTTTATAATTATCACTGCAATTGCTTTTGAGATTCAAAATAATCCGCTAAAGGCAGCAAAAGTTCGTCTAAAGCGCCGTCCATAAAAGAAGCCAGCTTATGTATTGTTATTCCTGCCCGGTGGTCCGTAATTCTGCCTTGGGGAAAATTATAAGTCCTTATTTTTTCGCTTCTGTCGCCGCTGCCGACCATGCTTTTCCTGTTTTGCGCCTCTATGCTTTTTTTATCCGCCTCTATCCTGTTTAAAAGACGCGACCTTAATATTCTTAACGCTTTAGCTTTGTTTTTGTGCTGTGATTTCTCGTCCTGGCAGGTAACTACAAGTCCGGTAGGAATATGGGTAACCCTTACCGCGGAATCCGTCGTGTTTACGCTCTGTCCTCCGTGTCCGGACGACCTGTAAACGTCTATTCTTAAATCCTCGCCGTTAATTTTAAGGTCGATTTCTTCCGGTTCCGGCATTACCGCTACCGTCGCCGCCGAAGTATGCACCCTGCCCTGCGTTTCGGTAGCCGGAATCCTCTGCACTCTGTGCACTCCGCTCTCGTATTGCAGAAGCCGGTAGGCATCCTTGCCTTTTACGGAAACTACGGCTTCTTTCAAGCCTCCTGACGACGATTGGCTTAATGAAATAGCCTCGAATTGAAAATTTTTCGCCAGCGCATATTTGTTATACATTTTAAAAAGGTCTAATGCAAAAAGAGCCGCTTCTTCCCCGCCCGTCGCAGCTCTTATTTCCAGTAAAATATCTTTGTCCTGCAGATTTTCTTTCGGGAAGAAAAAATCTTTAATTTCTTCAGCTAATTCAGAAGCTTTATTTTTTAAAGAATTTATTTCTTCATTTTCTAAATCTATTAAAGCCTGGTCGGTCTCGGATTGAACCAATTTTTCTAAGTCTGCCATTTCCGCTTCGGTTTTTTTATATTCCGAAAATTGTTCTGCGGTCTTCTTTATTAAATTGTACTGCCTGGATAATTCTTTTATTTCCGCACTGAATCCTTTTGAGCTTTCTTCCTGTATTCTCGAATATAATTCTTTTGACTTATCGGATAATTCGAGAGCCTTTTTTGTTAGATTTTCATCCAGCATTTAACGACGCACCTTTTAAAAGTATGAAAATTTTGCCATTCAAAAGTCGAAACCGCCTTTCAGCCACGACTTTCTAACTTCGGACGGTTTTCCGCAGGAAAATTCGCCTTCGGAGCAGTTTCCCCTGACGCATGCTGGACCGCCGCCGTAAAATACGGACGGGGCGATCGGATAAACAAGTTTAAACATCTCCTGGGACACGGCTCTAATCTCCCACTGCGCCCTGTTGCACCCTCTCAGCCTGAAAAAGTGCAGAAGCTCTCTCGCATTCATGGTAAAAATAATCTGGGTTTCGGCCGCGTTGGGAAGCAGATACCTTGCATCTTCGGCAGGAATGCCTTTCTCGAGAAAATAACCATA
>JAJZYC010000053.1 GCA_021806125.1 bacterium | reverse complement strand
AAACATTGAGGCTAGGCGACCCGCAGGAAGGGATGCGGAAAAAATTAGGACTTCCGCCGGTAAAAAAGACTCTGGACCCTGAATTTAAAAGGATAATAGACGAAAATATTTTATAAGGCATATTGTTAAAAAAATGTATATATGTTATATTTAAATCGATTATATTATATAAATTTATAAAAAGGATAGAGGGATTAAAGTGCTCAGTATAAAAAATAAATTCAGTGCGGAAAGAGATATATCGGGATGCGGATTATGCGGCATAATAAACGCGAAGAAAATTAAGACAAACGGCAGAGATATTAAAAAATCCATATCGGTCGAGCATGACAGAGGAAACGGATTGGGCGGCGGTTTTGCCGTTTACGGCAACTATCCCGATTATGCCGAATTGTACGCTTTCCATATAATGTACGATAACCTTTCCGCTAAGGCGGACGTCGAAGATTATATCAGAAATAATTTTATTATAGAAAAAGAAGAGCCTATTCCCACGTTCAGAACTTCTAAAATATACGACCATCCTTATCTGCACCGCTATTTTATAAAGCCTAAATCCGACAGGCCGGATAAACTGTTTCACGAACTCGGGGACGACGATTTTGTAGTCAACAGCGTTATGCTGATTAACCAGAATTACGACGGGGCATACGTTTTCTCCAGCGGAAAAAATATGGGGGCGTTTAAAGGGGTAGGTTATCCCGAGGATATCGCCGATTTTTACAAATTAGAAGAAATAGAAGGATATATGTGGACGGCGCATAATCGGTTTCCTACAAATACGCCCGGATGGTGGGGAGGCGCCCATCCGTTTACGCTGTTGGACTGGTCTATCGTGCATAACGGCGAAATATCTTCTTACGGAATAAACAAAAGGTACCTTGAAATGTATAAATATAATCTTGCCCTTAAAACCGATACCGAAGTGATAACATATATTTTAGACCTTCTTATAAGGAAGCATAAGCTTCCTGTAAGCCTTGCCCTGACGGTTCTCGCTTCGCCGTTTTATCAGAAAATAGATAAAATGGACGGTGAAAAAAGAGAGTTATTTACCGCATTAAGGCAGATTTACGGCAGTGCGCTTTTAAACGGACCTTTTGCCATAGTATTCGGACATTCTAACGGTATGGTCGCTATGAACGACAGGATAAAGCTGAGACCTCTCGTTGCCGCCGCTATGGGCGACTTTACTTATGTAGCATCGGAAGAAGCCGCAATAAGAGCGGTTTGTCCGTCTCCGGATATCGTATGGTCGCCTAAAGCCGGAGAACCGGTTATCGTTGAATTTGAAGAAAAAAATATACACCAGAAAGGAGGATTGCTCGGTTTATGACAAAATCCTCTTTTTCCAATATACAATCAGAATATTTAGCTCTAATAGACCATAATAAATGCGTCAGGTGCAAAAGATGCATCCAGAATTGCGGATGGGGAACATACAGTTTCGGCGGAGATAAAATTCTCGCGGACCATTCTAAATGCGTAGCCTGCGGCAGATGCTATACATACTGTCCGGAAGGAGCTATCTCTATAGTTAAAAATCCTACCGTTCTTAGAGAAAATGCAAACTGGAAAGAAGGTCTCATAAAAAATATATGGAGGCAGTCGGAAACCGGCGGAATCGTTATTTCCGGCATGGGAACTACTTTCAAATATAAAAAATATTTCGACCATATACTTTTAGACGCCTGCCAGGTTACCAACCCGTCCATCGACCCTCTTAGGGAGCCTATGGAACTCAGGACTTATCTCGGCAAAAAACCTTCGAGATTAGACGTCGGTTTGGACGAAAACGGCGAATCCGTTTTAAAATCAAAAATGCCTCCTCAAATAGAACTGCAGACCCCGTTTATTTTCGGGGCAATGTCTTACGGCTCTATTTCTCTTAATGCCCAAAAAGCTATGGCTTTAGCCGCCAGAGCTTTGGGAATCGTTATGAATACCGGCGAGGGAGGACTGCACGACGACCTGGTTCCGTTCGGCAAAAATATAATCGTTCAGGTCGCTTCGGGGAGATTCGGCGTTCACAGGGATTATCTGAACAGCGGAGTCGCGGTAGAAATAAAAATAGGACAGGGTGCAAAACCGGGTATAGGAGGACATCTTCCAGGCGAAAAAATAGGCGCTGATATATCCAGAACAAGGATGATTCCCGTGGGAACCGATGCAATTTCTCCGGCTCCCCATCACGACATATACTCTATCGAAGATTTAAGACAGCTTATTTACGCCGTTAAAGAGGCTACCGATTATGAAAAACCGGTATCCGTTAAAGTAGCGGCTGTGCATAATATAGCCGCTATAGTAAGCGGAATAGTCAGGGCGGGTGCCGATATTGTTTATATAGACGGCTATACCGGAGGAACCGGAGCCGCCCCTAATATAATTAAAGACCATGTAGGCATACCGATAGAGCTTGCCCTTGCTCAAGTCGATGAAAGACTTAGGGATGAAGGCATCAGGAACGAGGCTTCTATTATAGCCGCGGGAAGTATCAGGTCGAGCGCCGATGCCGTAAAAGCTATTGCTCTGGGCGCCGATGCGGTTGCTATAGGAACTGCCGCTCTCGTAGTTATGGGGTGCCATGTTTGCGGGAAATGTAATACCGGAAACTGCAGTTGGGGAATTACAACGCAAAGACCTGAGCTCGTAAGGAGGCTCGACCCGGAAGTTTACGGAGAAAGATTGTATAATCTTATTTCTGCATGGAGCCACGAAATTCAGGAAGTTTTGGGAGCAATGGGGGTTAATTCTATCGAAAGCCTTAGGGGTTCAAGAGAAAGATTAAGGGGCGTCGAATTAACGGATGCCGAATTAAAAGCGCTTGGAATTAAACATGCGGGACTGTAATCTATTTCAAAAAATAGGAAAGGAAAAGGAGCGTTAACGAAGAGATGATAACCATAGATGCCGCAGGAATGCACTATAAAGAACTTAACCGCCTTATAAGAGAAGGAATAGGAAAAGGAATTAAAAAATTCTTTCTCGAAAATATCAACGGACAGTATTATATAGGAGACGGAATTAAAGGAGACGACGTCGTTATTAATATTAACGGGACTCCGGGAAACGATATAGGCGCTTTCATGGACGGACCTACTTTAATCGTAAACAATAATGCTCAGGACAATATAGGCAATACGATGAATGCCGGCAAAATAATAATTAAAGGAGATGCCGGAGACGTCGTAGGATACGGCATGAGAGGCGGGAGAATTTATATTCTGGGTAATGCAGGCTACAGGGTAGGAATTCATATGAAAGGATATAACGAACAGCTGCCTATCATTATAATCGGAGGAAAAGTAGGAAGTTTTTTCGCGGAATATATGGCCGGAGGCATAATAGTATTATTAGGGCTTGACGATTCGGACGAATTCGACGGCGACTATTTTGCTTCAGGTATGCATGGGGGCACGATATATCTCAGGAAAAAAATAGATTTTTCTAAATATTCGAAAGACGTAGAACTTTATGAGGCGGACGAAAACGATATGAATTTTTTAAAAAAATATTTAATAGAGTATGCCGATAGCTTCAATATTCCTTCGGAGGAAATTAGCGGCAAGCCTTTTTATAAGATAATGCCTTCAAGCGCAAGACCTTATGCCCATCTTTATACTTCCGCCTGATGCGTAAATATTGAATAATATAATTAATTAATTTTATGAATGAATTATTTTCGGGAACGCAAAAAATGGACATTAACAACCTTAGCGCTATAGAAGAAAGAGTTATTCTGATTAAGGAATCGTTCGAAAAATTAAAAATAGAAAGAGATAAACTTTTAACGGAGGTTAAATATAAAGATGACGAGATTAATAAGCTAAAGGATATAATCGCCCGGAATGAAGCCGAAAACGATTCTATAATAAAAAAAATAGACGGCATATTAAATAGCTTAGAAACTATACAGTTATGAGCGAATTAGTAGAACTTACGATCTTGAATCATAAGTTTATTTTAAACAGCGACAAAGATAGAAAATATTTGGAACGGCTTGCTTCATACGTGAACGCTAAAGCGGATGAAGTAGTTAAAAGGACTAAGTCGGTCGATTCTTTTAACGTCGCGGTTTTGACGGCGCTGAATATAGCGGATGATTTTATGTCGGATAAAATGGAAGTTAATAATGAAAGCAAAAGGGTTTTAGATAAAGTTAACAATATATATAATTATATATCGAAATCTTCTTAGATAATTTTATTTCTGATTTTATAAAAAACCCTGCGGTATTTGATGTTTGTTTTTAAAATTGACCCAACAGTTGGATAGAATGGGATTGTCACCGCCGGTTACGGTAAGGAAACTTTGGAAACTTTGATTCCTTTTTTCAATCGGCATACGGTTACCACCTATTTTTAATAGGTCCAATTTTGGAACATCTTCGGTACATGCGGGGTTTTGTATATTGCTGCTTTTCTGTCCTTCTGCTCTCCTTTCTTTAATTAATTCCTAAAAACATGATAAAAAAAACCGCCGCCAGAGATTTAATGAGAACTAAGCGTAATAAATTGGATGAATTTTTTATTAAATCGGCCAGTTTAAAAATTGCCGAATTTGCATTAGATTACATTGAGGCCAATTCATTTAAAAATATAGCGATTTATATGAGCATAAAAAACGAGCCTAGAATCGAGTATGTCATAGATTTGAATAAAGAAAAAAAATTCGATATATTTTTACCGTTTTGCAAGAAAGAAGACCATATTTGTTTTAATAAATTAGAAGATATAAATTCTATGCGTAAAGATTATTTCGGCATTTCTTGTCCAAAAAACGATAATGTAATAGACGAAAAAGACATAGACGTTTTTTTCGTACCCGGGCTGGCATTCGATACGTCTGGAAATAGAGTCGGTTATGGAAAGGGCTGTTTCGACAGAATATTAAAAAATTCCGGCAAATCTTTTTTTGTTGGCGTATGTTACGATTTTCAATTAATTTCCGGCGATATACTTGAAACGGACGATAACGATATCGGAATGGATTTGGTACTTACCGAGAAAGGAATGCACAGTGTAACTAATTTGCAATGATTTGCATTAAATAAGGAGAAATAAGGATGGCAGAATATTTTTTAATAATTTTAATAATTGTAATTTTAGCGGTGTTTTTTACGGCCGGATTTTTTATCAAGCATATTATCGATAAAAATTCTATCGAGAGCGCATTTTCAAAAATAGATTCAATTGCGAAGGAAACCGAAAAAAAAACCGAAGAAATTAAAAAAGAAGCCGCTTTAGCCGCTAAAGCCGAAGTTCTCCGCCATAAAGAAGCGGCAGACGAAGAAATCAGAATTCAGAAGCAGGAACTGAGCCAGCTTGAAAAAAGATTGTCCGTTAAAGAAGATAATCTTGAAAAAAGAATATCGTTAATAGAAAAAAAAGAAACCGATTTAATGAGAAGAGAAAAGATGTTGTCTCAATCAGAAAAAACAGCTTTAGAAAAAGAAAAACTTGCCGAAGAAAAACTTAAGGAAAAAATTATCGAATTAGAAAGGGTTTCGGGCATGACCTCCGCCGAAGCTAAAAATACCCTGATAAATTCTATTACCGAAGAAGCCAAGCATGAATCGGCAAAAGCCATCAAAAGAATAGAAGACGAAACAAGAGAAATTGCGGATAAAAAGGCGAAAGAAATAATAGCGACGGCAATTCAGCGTTATGCGGGGGATTATGTCGCGGAAAAATCGATATCTTCCGTTCAGCTTCCAAGCGACGAAATGAAAGGCAGAATCATAGGAAGGGAAGGCAGGAACATCAGGGCGCTTGAAGCCGCTACGGGAGTAGATTTGATAATAGACGAAACGCCGGAAGCGGTAATACTGTCTTCTTTTAACCCCGTGAAAAGAGAGATTGCAAGGCTTTCGTTGGAAAGGTTAATATCCGACGGAAGAATCCATCCCGCAAGAATAGAAGAAATAGTCGGCAAAGTAGAGGAAGAGCTTAATCAGGCTATGAAAGAGGCCGGCGAGCAGGCTACTTTTGACGTCGGCATTCACGGCGTTCACCCCGAACTTCTTAAACTTTTGGGAAGATTAAAATACAGGACAAGCTACTCCCAGAATGTATATAATCATTCGATAGAAGTCGCTTTCCTCTGCGGAATAATGGCGGCGGAACTTAACATAAACGTTAAACAGGCCAAGCGCGCGGGTCTTCTGCACGATATAGGAAAAGCCGTTGACCATGAGGTTGAAGGTTCCCATGCGGTTATAGGCGCAGACCTCGCAAAAAAATTCGGGGAATCCCCTAAGGTAATACATGCTATAGCGGCGCATCATTTCGACGAGGAGCCTAACAGCGTTCTTGCCGTTCTGGTTTCGGCGGCGGATGCCTTGAGCGCGGCGAGACCAGGCGCCAGAAAAGAAATGTTTGAGACCTATGTTAAGCGGCTCGAAGAGCTGGAATCCATCGCTAATTCTTTCAGCGGAGTCGCTAAAAGCTACGTCATTCAGGCAGGAAGAGAAATAAGGGCTATAGTCCAGAGCCAGAAAATAACGGATGAAGATTCCGTTATGCTCTCGAAAGATATAGCAAAGAAGATTGAAACGACTATGCAGTATCCGGGACAGATAAAAGTAACGGTAATAAGGGAAACGAGGGCAACCGAATTTGCAAGATGACGATATCGATATTCTTTTTATAGGAGACATTATAGGGAAACCAGGCAGGTTAGCCGTTAAATCTCTTATGGGCGGATTAATTGAAAAATATAAGCCGGAATTAATTATTGCAAACGGCGAAAATGCCGCTCACGGCATGGGAATAACTCCGGATATCGCAGATTTTCTATTTGATTTAGGCATTAACGTTATAACTACCGGAAACCACATATGGGACCAAAAAAACATAATTCCGTATATTAATACGCATGACAGGCTTCTGCGCCCGGCAAATTACTCTGTTCTGGCTCCAGGAAAAGGATACGGCGTTTTCGATTCAAAATTGGGCAGTAAGATTGCCGTGATAAATTTAGAAGGAAGAGTTTTTATGAAGGGGCTTTCAGAGTCGCCTTTTACCGTTGCGAAAGATATAATTAAAGAGGTTTACGGCAAAGCCGATGCCGTAATAATAGACTTTCACGCGGAAGCGACGTCGGAAAAAGAGGCTTTAGCCTTATATTTAGACGGGGAAATATCAGCTTTTTTAGGCACGCATACCCATGTGCAGACTAACGACGACATGATACTCCCTAAAGGCACGGCTTACATAACCGATGCCGGCATGGTCGGTTCAAAATATTCGGTATTAGGTACTAATAAAGATATAGCTATTAAAAGATATTTAACAGGAATGCCGGAAAAATTCATTCCGGAAGAAAACGATATAGTTTTAAATGCCGTTTCTATAACGGTTGACAAAAAAACGAAATTAAGTAAAAATATTGAAAAAATCCGCATTAATAAATAATAAATCCAGAAAAGGAATTTAAATTTAAATATGAACAGCTTGAATAACGTTGGCGCAAAAAAAGAGATAGAGGCCGAAATACGCAGACAGATAGAAGCTATTAAAAGAGGAAGCGTCGAACTCATTAAAGAAGACGAGCTTTTCGAAAAGCTGTCTTATTCCGTATCTAATAATATACCGCTTAAAATTAAAGCCGGTTTCGACCCTACTTCTCCTGATATACATCTGGGGCATACCGTTTTATTGAATAAACTGCGGACATTTCAGGAATTCGGTCATACCGTATATTTTATTATAGGGGATTTTACCGCAATGATAGGCGACCCTACGGGAAAGTCTGAAACGAGAAAACCCCTGTCCAAAGAAGACGTTTTAAAAAACTCCAAGGATTATAAAGAACAGGCATTTAAAATCTTAAAGCCGGAAAAAACTAAAATCCTTTTTAACAGCTGGTGGCTGTCTAATTTGAAATTAGACGAATTCATTAAAGTTTCTTCAAATTACACCGTTAGAAGAATGCTTGAAAAAGACGATTTCGAAAAAAGATTTCAGGACAACAGGCCTATAGCTATGCATGAGTTTATATATCCGCTTTTACAGGGTTTCGATTCTTTATTTCTCGAAGCGGATATAGAAATAGGCGGAAACGACCAGAAATTCAACCTTATCGTAGGCAGGGAACTGATGAAAAGTTTCGGCTTAACTTCCCAGGCCATAATGACCATGCCTTTACTGGAAGGGCTGGACGGCAAAAACAAAATGAGCAAGTCGCTGGGTAATCATATAGGTGTATCAGACGAGCCTAACGAAATGTACGGCAAAATAATGTCGATATCCGACGATATGATGTTAAAATATTATGAGCTGTTGAGTTATATTTCCAATGAAGAATTAACGGAATTAAAATTAGAATTGGATAAAGGTTTAAATCCTATAATAGCTAAAAAAAGGCTTGCGCGGGAGATTGTAGAAAGATACCACGGTAAATTACTAGCAGGTAATGCCCAGAAATACTTTGAAGATAAATATCAAAGAAAAGTAAATCCGGAAGACATAACGACGATAGAGCTTAATAGCGAAGAATATATGAAATTTATAAATAACGGGGGAGGAGAGTGGAACTTTAACAATATTCCGTCTTCGTTAATGCCTTCAGAGATTATCGTTAAATTTTTAGCCGATATTAACGCCGTTTCCAGCAAAGGTGAAGCAAAAAGACTTATTAAACAAGGCGCGGTAAAAATATACTTTGAAACGGAGAATAAAAATATCGGGGAATCGAAAGTGGATGCCGAAACCTATCCTATACCAAGAAGCATCAATGAATTCACGATAAAAGTCGGCAAGAAAAAAATATATAAAATAAAATCAAGGTCATGATAAAACCTTAATCCCCGCATAGTCATTCCCGCGTAAGCGGGAACGTTTCAAAAAACTTCACGAGACCAAAGGTCGAGAGCGAAGCGTTAATCCAGAAAATAAATTTCTATTGCAGGATTAGGGTAAAACCTTAATCCTAAATCTGTATTTGGGTACAGCTTGATAATTTATCGTATATAATATATATATATTAATATATTAGAGGCGGTCATA
>JAJZYC010000052.1 GCA_021806125.1 bacterium | reverse complement strand
GCATCTGACTCAGGACGAAAAGCGTAATATTATGAAAAAGATACTGGAAATTAATTAAATAAATTAGAGGTACCCATTTAAAAAAATTAATATAAATACAAAAGAGGTAAAATCATGCAAAATATAGACGATTTAAAAAGAATCAAACTCGACGTCAGGGAAGACATTAAAAACGGAGCGGACCCTTTTAAAAAAATTATGGAAGCGGTAAATAAATTAAAAGACGGAGAAGCCCTGGATTTAATAAACAGCTTCGAACCTTTCCCGCTTTATTCGGTTTTAAAAAACAAAGGGTTCGAGCATATAACCGATAAAGTTGCAGAGGGATTCGAGATAATCTTTTTCAGGAGCAGTGCGGAGGCAAAACCCGTCAAAGTTTCCGAAGAAGCCGACGAAAATCAATTCGGCGACGAAGATTTAAAAAACCTTGCCCACAAACAGAATATCGTGGAACTCGACGTAAGAGGGCTGGAACCGCCTCAGCCGCTTCTTAAAATATTCTCTACGCTCGAAGGCTTGGGAGGCGATGCCGCCCTTCATATAATCCATGAAAGGAAGCCGATACATTTATACCCCAGACTAAAAGACGCCGGGTATAAATTCTTGACGGAAGAAACCGGCGACGACCTTTATACCATAAAGATTTGGAGATAATTAACCGGCTTATAGCTAAAAAAATAACGGTGTCAATAAAATAATATGGCTGTTGTCTTTTTAATTCCCCTCCTTTACTAAGGAGGGGTGTCAGGCTTTGCCTGACGGGGTGGTTTGCCTTTTTTTACCAGCCCATAGAAAATATATGAAACAGGAGCAGTATAGACGCGGCAAAAAGAACCGCGGCGGCGAGCTGAATTAAATAAAATATCCAAAGAATAGAACCTGCCAGAAACAGCGCGAATATTACGTATTCGAAATATTTAGTCTTTAAATCCGAAAACAGTTTTCCGTAAGCTCCTTTTTTTGCCTTTTCGAATACCTTAAGGCTTATCAAAAAAGGAAATATTTTATGCAGGAACCCGATGATTACCATTCCCGCAAAACCGAACAGTCCCAGAAAGCCGAATACGTAATATACGCCGTTTATACCGCCGAACATATTTAATTTTTCCTGCGGAACGGTAATTATAAACAGGCCAATAAGCGTCGCAATTATAAGAAATACGATACCCGCAAACAGATAAAAAGTGGTAATGTCGAACTTTTTCTTGAGCCTTTTCAGCATAAGATTAAAAAATATATAGCAGTATAAAAGAATGCCCAATCCCAACAGCCACCCTCCGGCGAGGTTAAGATAAATATGCGCGGCCGAGCCGTGACCGAAAAACGAAGACGCGATTATCGCTAAGATGCCTGCATTAACGGCGGTTAAATCGGTTTTCCAGTATAAATTATCCGGGGTTTTAGTCATATAAAACATGGGAAGCAGTCTGTATGAAACGGCTATAAAAAGCATGGCGGCAAAGCCTATAAACATAACATAAATATGGTCCTGCAATACGTCGTAAATATTGAGCCCTATTTTAAAATAAAACGATAAAGCCAGATATAATCCTATGGACAATCCGGCAAAAAGATACGAATACGCAAAAGCGATTCCGGCGGAGGAATAATCCCACTTTTTTACCTTTTTCAAACTTAGAAGCACGTTTAAGTTATAAACCAAAACCGAAGCAAACAGAAGGATGCCGCCTGCGGCTATCATAGCGCCCGAAAGATAATGCATTCCGATAACGAACAGCAATAAAGAAATTACATATGCGTAATAAACCGGGAAAAAAAGCTTTTCGTAAGCGATTTTTACGCCGAGCGCCACCGGCAAAAGCATATAAGAAGCCCCCATAATTACCATAAGCAGGAATCCCAGCGTAAATACGTGCGTCAGGGCGATTATTTTATAATTCATAAAAAAATATTCGTTAAAACTTTTAGAATCCAAAAACATTAAAACAAAAAAAACCGGCAGGAAAATAAGCGCGGTTTTTATATGTTTCAGGGATATTTCGATTGAACTGTCTGTTGCGTTCATATGCTAACCGTCCTTTTTTATTGTTTATTATTTATCAACACAACTTACTGCTTGCCGCTTAATGAATAATGCGCGCGGACTTAAACTTGCTCAATGGGTTTTAAGTCTTTTTAGGGCTTCGGATTTTATCATCGAAGGGTTCCATTCCGGCTCCCAAACAAAATTTACCGTTACGGCGTTAACGCCCGGAATGCTTTTTAAAGCCTCCTCGACCTCGTATTTTATGACGCTGCTTATAGGACAGCCTTTTGCCGTTAAAGTCATATCGAGGCCGACGCCGCCGTTTTCATTTAAATTTATTTTATATACCAGCCCCAGGTCAACTATATTTACTTCAAGCTCCGGGTCTATAATGCCTTTTAATTTTTCAAGGACATCGTTTTCGTTAAATTCTGCCATGATAAACTCCTATATTAAAATTTATAATCTTCCGTTTACTTCCTTTAATATAAAGTTTATCAAATTTAAAACTAAATTAAATTGACTTTAATCACAATTAAACAATAAAAGCTATAAAATTTCAAATCCGATTTTCATCCGTAATCCCGATTTAGAAAAATATTTATATATTCCAATGCTAAGTAAATCTGGATTCCCGCTTTCGCGGGAATGACACCCGTTAGGTGAAAAGTTAAATTCCTTAATTGTCATTCCCGCGAAAGCGGGAATCCAGAAAATAAATTTCTAAATCGGGATTAGGGTTATTCATCAATACATAATCTGTTTTACGTATTTATTAATCGTTTTTTCTGGATTTTTGCAGAAGTTCTATCACCTCGCCGTCCGTGGTTTGGCTGAAATCCTCGTAAAACTCTCCTACGGCGTAAAACTCTTCGGGAGCGCTTAAAACAACTACTTTATCGACCGTTTTTTTTAATTCCCTCAAGGTATCGGCGGCGATAACCGGAACGGCTAAGATTATCTTTGCCGGTTTTTCTTCTTTAACGGCGTCTATGACTACCCTGGCCGATGCGCCGGTAGCAATGCCGTCATCGACGATTATCGCGGTCTTTCCGACGACGCTTATCTTTTCTCCTTTATGCCTGTAAATTTTTTCCCTTTCTCTTATCTCTTTAAGTTTAATCTTCTCAATATATTCTAAATATCCTTCCGGCATATTAATGCGCGATATGAGAGACTCGTTGAGATAAACCTTCGGCGATTTCCCGTCAACTATCGCCCCTATTGCTAATTCTTCCTGGTTCGGAGCGCCTATCTTTCTTACCAGCGCCACGTCTAAAGGAGATTTTAAAGCCGCCGCAATTTCATAAGCAACCGGAATACCGCCTCTCAACAAACCTATTACCACGGTATTTCCGCCGCCGAGCCTGTCCGCCGACAATTTTTCTCCAAGCAGTTTTCCCGCTTCCCGCCTGTTTTTGAATATCATATGAACTCTCCGGATAATTCTTTTTATCCGCCTCCGACATCAGGTTAAATAGATGCTCTTATTTATAAGTATATCATTAATAAAAAAATTGACTAAAAAAATAAAAATAGTATATAATTGGTAGGCATAAATAATTCCCCGCATCTTCAATTAAATCTATTCGGGCTGTTAGCTCAATCGGTAGAGCAACTGACTCTTAATCAGTAGGTCCCCGGTTCGATCCCGGGACAGCCCACCAGATATTTAACACTTTCAAGATATTCGGATTTTTGATTCTGTTGTTACGGGAGGGTGCCGAATATTGAAATAAATCTAATTAAATTGTATAATGTGAGGTAAATTTAAAATACATTTAAATAAAGAGGATTTAATTAAAATGCCTGCGGATTACAGTTACGGTATCGCTAAAACGGGGGAACGCGCTCAGGAAGGCCTTTCCGACTTCTTCAGGGGGGTTTTTACGTGGATGACTCTGGGGCTTGCTATTACCGGCTTTGTTTCGTATCTCGTCGCCTCGGATAAGACCGTCGCGCTTTATCTTTACTCCCATATATTAATATTTTACCTCCTTATCGGCCTTCAGCTCGCCGCCGTTCTGGGACTTTCATTCGGAATAAACAGGCTTCCGGCGAATATCAGCGAAGCCATTTTTTTATTATATTCCGGCTTAACGGGGGTTACGTTTTCGTTTATTTTCCTCATTTATACCAACCAGTCTATCGGCGAGGTATTTTTCATCACCGCCGCTTCGTTCGGACTGCTTGCCTTTCTGGGCTACACAACAAAAAGGGATTTGACGGAAATGGGCAATTTTATGCTCGTCGGACTTTTTGCCATTATAATTGCGATGTTCGTAAATTTTTTCCTTCACAGTTCGACTTTGATGTACGTCGTCTCGGTACTCGGCGTCGTTATATTCCTGGGCTTGACCGCCTACGATATGCAGAAACTTAAGCAGATATATTTAAGCGGAGCTTTCGACGAGAGAAAAGAAAGGGTTATGGGGGCATTAACGCTTTATCTGGATTTTATCAACCTGTTCCTGATGCTTTTAAATCTTTTCGGACAGAGAAGGGATTAATTATCTCACAACGTCGTAGTGTTCCGGCGGCTTAAAGAAATATCCTCCCATCCATTCCATCGCGGTCCTAAAATAGCCGTTAATTTCAAACCTTCTCATAGACGTAACCGCGCTTATTCCGCCGAGATATTTAAACTTTCCGAATTTATTTTTTAAGGCGATGTTTATAAATTTAAGGTCTTCTCCGGCCTGCATTTTTTCGTCGAAACCTCCGACTTTTTTATAGACGTCTTTATGGCAGAATATCAAAGCCATCGACGTTTTCGATATTATATGCGCTATATTGTTGCCGAACATAAAAATCCGCGCCTTAACCGTATTAATATCCGGCAGAAGCTTTGACGTCCCGATAAAATGCCGCTCGTCTTTAAAATCGTCGAGCTTTTTTATAAAACCGTCGTTCAAAAGAGTGTCGGCATCCAGAAACAGGAAAACGTCTCCTCTCGAAACGGAGGCGCCGATGTTTCTTGCTTCCGATACTCCGCTGAAGTTATCCGCTATGAGATTGACCCCTGAGGCGGCATATTTGGATACCGCTCCTTCCGTATCGTCAGCGCCGTGAGTAACGACTATCGTCAGTTCGCAGAGAGTTTTTCCTTCTGCCGCAATCCCCCTGAAATCATCAGGATTTTCGTCTTTTTTAATGAAAACGACGCCGCTCTGGCTTAAAAGCCTTTCTATCGATGCCCCTATATACTTTTCTTCTTCGTGCGCCGGTATAATTACTGAAACCATAAAGTTATTTAACCCCTGTTGCCTTAAGAAATCTTTCCACGCTTTCCGCGGTCTTCCACGGAGGCTTAAAACCCTTATATTTTAACGCGTCTTCGGTATCGGCGTCAAGTTTAAGTTTCCTCTGTTTTACGGAATGAAAATACCCCTCCTTTTCAAGATGTTTTCCAAGATAAATCTGCTCCGTCTGCCCGGGCGTCGGAATAAAAAACGCTTTTTTATCTATTTCGGCGACATCCATAACCGTAGTATAGCCCGACCTAGAAACGACCATTTTTGCCCTGTTCATGAGCTCGTCCCGTCTTTTCTTTTCGAGAAAAGAATATATAACGGCGTTTCCGAGCTTTTCTTCGGTAAATTTACCCGGTTTACCGAGCGAAACCGCAATATTTCCTTTAAGCAGATGAATCTGCGAGAGAAGTTTTTCTTCAAGCGCCGTTCTGGTGGGTTCAGGACCGGAAATAGAAAAAAGGTAATCTATGTCTTCATCCGTCTCTATCTTTTCAAAATCGGACAAAATTCCTACGTATTCGACTTTTTCCTTTTTAAAATATCTTAAATTATGGGACAAGTCCCCAGAAAGCGAATTTTCCGCATAATCCGGGACTATTATCTTTTCGAATTTATCCTGAAGGTAATGATTGTAATACTCCGTAACCATCTCGGCGAAAGCAAGCCTCAACGGAGCTATAAATCTCAGCTGGTGAAACAGCAGGTAAGATGGTACGGAATTGCAGTAAGAACCGAACCTCGAATCGGAAATTATAAGGTCTATTTTATTTTCCCGAACTATCCCTGCGATATCTTTCGTTTCTTCTTTAATAATCCTCATTATTTTGGGAGCTGTCGTAAGAAACCTCAAAGCAAACCCTATTTTATCCGAATACGGCGAAGGATACGGAGTAGCGGCGATATACCTCGCGCCGCCCCCAAGTTCCGATTTAAGCAGTTCTAAGCTTCTTCCGGACGTATAAACGATAACTTCATGCCCGTCTTTTATAAGCCGCCTTATTACCGGAAGCCCCCTCGTCGCATGTCCGAGCCCCCAACTGCACAGGGAATATATTATTTTCATATTTCCTCCTCTTCCGGTTTTTTGAAAAAATTAAATCCGTAATGAGGGATAAGGAAAAAAGAAATTGCTACCATGAGCAGATTTATCGCCCTCATAATCAAGCTGAAAGCAAGCCCTACGTCGGAGCCCAGCCCTAGTATATCGAAAAGGCCTACCTGCGAAAGTTCGTAAGTTCCCGCCGAACCCGGTGCAAGCGGAAGAGCAAAAACAAGCATAGACACCGAAAATACCAGAAGCGTTTTGGAAAACCCCATATTTATTCCGAGATAATGAACTAAAAGCCATATCTGAAATACCAGAACGGCGGTTTCTATCAGGCTTAAAAACAAGCTCAAAAAAAGATACTTCTTGCCTTTAACGTAAAACAGATGAAGCTCTTTTTCAAAGTTATTTATGTGCTTCAGGATTTTAAAAATTAATTTGTTGAGGATTTTAAATCTCGTTAAATATCTTAAGATTTTCGTAAAAAACCTGTTGTCTATAATCGGATTAATCAAAAAAACGAGGGTCACCGCACCTACGAATATCGCCGCTATAAGCAGTAAATACCAAATTTCGGTCGGAAGATAAAAATACCTGAATCCCAGTATAAGACCCAGATAAATAAAGAGCAGAAACATGGCGAACTCTATTACCTTTGCGGCAAGTCCCGCGGAAAACCCCATTTTAAATTCAAGTCCGCTTCTTTTTTTAAGAATCAAAGCCATTATTGCGTCGCCCCCGATAAAACCGGCAAATATGCCGGACGGAGCGATATAATTTGCGCTGTATCCTATTAATTTAATATTGGTAACGTGCTTTAACCCTATTTTGGCGTCATAAACGTTTAAAGCGTTGTCGAAAGAAAGCGCCGAGAAAAAAAGCGCAAGATAAGACAGAAAGAATAATGCTATAAAATCCAAAAAACTCAGATGTCCTATCATCTGCAGTATGTTTTTCGGACCTACTATAAAAACCAGAACTATAACAAATATTAAACCTAAAGATGTCGATATTGCGAAGGTTTTATTCAAACCGCTTCCCGAACGCAGGGGCCGCCCCTTAAAAACACTAGACTCCCTGCGTCCTTCTCCCCTGTTATTTTATTACATCTTCCGTTAACGTAATATTGCAAAATTTTGCCCCTTGTCCATGCCCATGCGCCCATGCTAGAAAAAAGTATTATACGCTTATCGCTTATTATTGCGGGATATTACGACAGCTTGGAATACCACATGGGAACCGCGGCAAAAGCGCACCCGAAATTTTCTACCGTATGCTCCGAGCTTTTCGATTTTATTTCTTTAATTGCGATATTCCTGTGCTTCATTGCATCTTCCGCCATTCTCCTGACCGTCTCTTCGGCAGTCTTCGCCGAAGTCGCGCCGGAAAATTCCATTATAACGCCGAACCCTTCTTCGACGGATATTGCTATGGCGACAGCCGCCGCTATAATTTCCCCTTTTTTGTCGCTCGTGATAGCGCCGTACGCTATAGGGACAAGCACTCCCCGCGGATAAACTATCTTTTCCTTAAAAACCGCTCTCGGCGGCAGTATAGAGCTTAGCTTTATTAAGTTAGTATTGCCTACTCCCGCTTTTAAAATGGCATTATCGAATGCCCCCAATTTTGAAGTCCCCTCCGACGTCCCCGACGCCAAAGTATATATATCGGGCGTTTCAAACACTGTTATTACCTCCGTTTTTCTTTGTTTTTGAAATTAATTTTTTTACCCATTCCTATGATTATTTCCCTTATAAGTTTTGCCGCAATCGCGGAAGTCCTGTCAGAATTGTCCGTCGGCGGACACACCTCCACAACGTCGGCGCCTACCACGTTAGCTTCCGACAAGAGCAAAGATACGGCATCGAAAAGCTCTTTGGAAGATATTCCTCCGGCCTCTATATATCCCGTTCCCGGAGCAAAAGCCGGGTCGAGAACGTCGATATCTATGGTAAGATATACGTCTTTGCCCGCAAGCGAGCCTATTACCTTTTTCAGCGGCTCGTAAACGTCGTTTTTATAAATATGGCAGTGCTTTTTAGCAAAATCGAACTCTTCCTTGGAACCGGAGCGTATGCCGAACTGATACAAATTTCCTTTTTTTATAATATCGTGGACGAGCTTTAAAACCGTGGCATGGGAATATTTTTCGTCATTCCATTCCTCCCTTAAATCCGTATGGGCGTCGAACTGCAAAACGACCAGGTCTTTATATTTTGAAACATACCGCTTTACTATCGGATATGTAATTAAATGGTCGCCGCCTATGCTGACGAGCCTCTTGCCTCCGTCTAAAATATTTTTAGCCGTTTCGTCTATAAATTTTATGCTTTTGCCGGTATTTCCCCAAGGCATAACTATATCGCCGATATCGTAAAACTTTTCGTCGATATAATCGTCGAAAAAAGGGCTGTAGCTTTCGAGGGTATAAGACAGCTCCCTTATTCTTTTGGGAGCAAACCTCGAACCGGGAATATTGCTTGCCGTATAGTCCATAGGAATGCCTATGAGCACTAAATCGGATTTTTCGTATGAATCCGACGAGTTAAAAAACGACGACGTCTTGGACAAAATAGACTCAGCAGCTTTTTCTTTTAAGGGGTTTTTTTTCATAAGATTGTTATTATTTCAATATCTCCTTTATAAAATTCGGCAGAATAAACGAGGAAGAATGGATTTCCGGCGAATAATATTTTAAATCCGCCTCAAGCCGTCCGAAATCGAAATCTTTATAGCTTTCATTTATAACTTTCGTATCGTATTTTTTGGAACCCGCCGTGAAGCTCCATAAACCGCTGGGGTAAACAGGAATGGACGCGCAGTAGAGGGAAGTTCTTGCGTATATTTCTTTTATAATTCTGCCTACGTCTTTAATTAAGTTTCCGTTGAAGAAAGGGGATTCCGTCTGGGCGGTAAATATTCCGCCGTCTTT